>CANHON010000239.1 GCA_947462115.1 Deltaproteobacteria bacterium
CACAGGCTCGGGCTCTTCGGCGGCGAGGCTGGCGGCGGGGGCCGGGGCGGCGGGGGCCGGCGCGGCGGCCGGGGCCGGGGCTGGCTTGGGCGGCGGCTCGGCCTTGACGGTGATGGCCTCGGGCGCGCTGAGGCTGCCGGCCACGAACTGCACGCCGCCGGCGCCCATGGCCGCGAAGGCGAAGGCGAGGCCGACCGAGGCGCCGACGCTGGCGGGCCGACGGCCGCGGTTGCCGGTGACGAGCACGAACAGGCTGGTGAGGGCGCCGAGCAAGGCGAGCGCGAGCCCGACCACGCGCAGGGCGCCGTCCCCGGTGAGGTTCACGGCCAGCGTCATGGCGCCGACGGCCGCGAGCAGGCTGCCGCCGAGGACCAAGCCGAGGTCACCGCTCGGGTCGAAGGCCGGCGGGGCGAGGGGTGCCGGGGCGGGCGCGGCCACCGGCGCGGCGGCTTGGGGCGCGGAGGGGGCGCTCTGGCGGGCCCGGACCGGGGCGGGCGCGACGGGCGGCGGCGCGGCCACGTCCACGGCGACCGTCGGGCGCTCCTCGTGCAGATCTTCGTCGGCGGCGCCGAGCACGACCTCCCCCGCGGCGTTGGCGGGGATGTCGGTGATCTGGGTCTTCTCGTCCACGGGCGACATCAGGGAGGCGGCGAGGCCGGGCCCTGGGCGGCGGATGAGCATCCGGTGGCCACACTTGCGACAGGTCGCCTTGTTGACGTCCTTCGTGAGCTTGTGGTCTGGGATGTTGTAGCTCGCGCTGCAGTTGTCGCAGACGACGCGCATGGTTGCCCCGTGGTGGTTGCGCCCAGAGCTGCGGCGGCAGCCTGACGCGTCAAAGGTTTGCTGCGCGGGCGCTTGGGGGCGCCACGCACCCAGCGATGGGCGCGGGCGGCCTCGACCGCCGGTGCCGACGCCACCGCGGGCCGCAGCGCCGTGGCGGTGGAATCCTACGCCAAAGGCGGCGCTTAGTGCGGCCGGCCTGCGATGTCAACGGCCGGTCATCCAGCCGACACACGGGCAGATCAACGCCCAGCAGGGTGTTCTGGCCCCGGGAACACCCCGGTGTCGTGGACCAGCGGGGCCGCCTCCGTGGCGCAGCCCCCGGCGTGCAGGGCGAAGACCTGGTGCGCGGGCCCGCTGTCCACCGCGGGGCCGAGGCAGGCGGCGAGGGCGGCGAGGCTCTCGGGCGGGAACCGCAGGCGATCGGTGTGGAGCCACAGCAGGCCAAAGCCGAGGCGGTGGAGCTCGGCGAGCGGCGCGTGGAGCGGGGCGCCCTGCGGCAGGGCCTTCATGAGCTGGTGCTGTGCCCGCATCACCGGCTTGCTCATCGGGGCGTTCATGATCGTGCCGGCGACTGGCTTGCCGTGAATGGCTTGCTGCAGGGCCGTCTCATCCCGCCACCCGCCCGGGGGCGGCGGCCCGGTGGTGGTGGGGGGCAGCTCCATGATCGCGGGCTGCGCCGGGTTCTCGTGCTGGAGCACCGCCGCCGGGGTGTGGGGCGGCGGCGTGTGGCGCAGGGGCCAGGCCTGGGGGCCGAGCAGCAGCAGATCGACGGCGCACAGGGCCAAGACGAGGGCGCGCGCCCCGGGCTGGCGGGGGAGGCCGAGCACCGCCAGGGCCGCGAGCAGCGGGCCGATGGCGGCGGCGGCCCGGTACCACCGCTGCACCCGCCCGAGGGCCGGGGCCGCCCAGGTCGCCCAGCCCACCGGGGTCAAGACATCGTGCCCAGCGATCGTCTGGACGGTGCCCCCGAGGCTGAGCAGCGGGCCGAGGCTCAGGGTCCAGAGCAGCAGCGCCGCCGCCGCGAGGGGCCAGGCCTGGGGGCGGCGGTGGAGGCCGACCAAGGCCAAAACGAGCAGGCTGAGGCCGAGGTAGCCAGTGTGCGAGACCGCGGGCGCGCCGCCGGTGAGCGGCAGGGGGAGCGCGGCGTCGAGCAGGTCCAGGCCATAGGGCAGACCGCCGCGAAAGGCGTCGGGCAGGTCAACCGCGGCGGGCAGGCCGCGCTGCTGGGCCCCGCCGGACAGGCCGGCTCGGTCTTCGAGGGCGGCGGCGGTGAACGGCGCCGACAGCAGCAGCCCGGCGAAGGTGATGACCATGAGGCGGCCGAGGGCGGCCCGGGCCCGCGCTCCGCGAAGCAGGAGCACCGCCCCCATCCCGATGTTGAGGACAGCGGCCCACAGGGCGTTGTAGGGCCCGATGGCCGCGCAGCCGGCGAGCAGGAGGGCGGCGCCGATCCCCCGCGCCCAGCCGCCGCTGCGGCAGGCCCGCTCGGCCACCGCGAGCTGAAGGGGCACGAGGCCGACCAAGAAGCCCTCGGTCATGCCCTCGGTGAAGCCCGCGGAAAGCGCCGGCGCGGCCATCGCGAGGGCGGCGGCGGGGGTCCGCTGCAGCCCGAGGCGCTGGGCCCAGGCGGCCCCGGCGAGCCCGGCGAGGATCACGCCGCAGAGCACCAGCACGTTGTAGCCGCCGATCGGCCCGCCGATCGCCCGCCCGACCGCCACCAGCGGCAGGGCGCCGGGATCGATGAGCGGGAAGGCCTGCCCGCCGGGCCAGCCGAGCGCGGTGGTCTGGAGGTGAAGCGGGCCTTCGCCCCGCAGCGCGGCGGTGTGCCCCCAGAGGTGGGTGGCGGCCTCTTCGCCCGGCGCCGCCATCAGCTCTTCGGAGAACAGCGCGGTGGTGGGCCATGTCACGAGGACCAGCCAGAGGAGCAGGCCCAGCGCCCGCGGCCACCGCCAGCGGCGCGGCGGCACTCAGGCCTTGAGGGGCGCCAGAACGAGCACGCCCAGCACCGTCAGGCCGTAGAGCAGCCCGGCGGCGAGGATCGGCATGTCCTTGAACAAGGTCTCGTCCGGCGCGCCGCCCTCGTTCCGGGCGCTCACCAAGTACATGTACCGGAAGATGCAGTAGCACACGATCGGCAGCGTGATGAGCAGCCAGGGCGTGGGCGAGCCCTGCACGCAGTAGAGCGCGTAGCTGATGATGGTGCCGCTGGTCGTGACCGCCTGGAACTCGACCACCAGGTCGTGGCTGTACTCCGACAAGATCTTGCGGGTGGTTCGGGCTTGCTCCTCCATCAAGGTCAGCTCGCCCCGGCGCTTGTTGAAGCCGAAGAACAAGGAGACGAAGGCGGTGCAGGTCATCAACCAGGGGGAGATGCCGACGTCGATGGCGACGGCGCCGGCCGCGGCCCGCCACAAGAAGCCCGCCGAGATGAACATCACGTCGAGGATGACGATGTGCTTGAAGTAGAACGAGTAGCTCAGCGTGGTGGCGAGGTAGAGCGCCCCGATGAGCACGAGGTAGGGCGAGACCCACCAGCCCAGCGCGGCCCCCGCGGCGAGCAGCACCGCCATCTCGACGTAGGCGAGGGACATCGGCAGGCGGCCCGAGGCGATGGCCCGCTTGCGCTTGGTCGGGTGCTTGCGGTCGGCCTCGACGTCCCGCGCGTCGTTGAACAGGTAGCCGGCGCTGGAGAACATCGAGAAGGTGCCGAAGGCGGCGGCCACCTTGATCCACATCTCGATGTTCTGGAAATTCATCGAGAACAGGATGGCGGCGACGACGAAGACGTTCTTGGCCCACTGCTTCGGGCGCATGCCCTGAATGGCGGCGAGCACCAGATCGACGGGGCCCTGGGGGCCGCGCGGCCCGGGCTCGAGGGGGGGGACGTTGCTCAAGGCGTGCTCCTGCTCACCGGCCGGCATCGGCGCAGGTCGCGCCCGGCTGTAGCGCGATCTCTTGCACGCCATCGGCATCGACGGCGACGCCGACCGTGGCGCAGGCCCCCCCCTTCGCCCGCAGGTCCACCGAGTAGCTCCCGGGGCGCAGGCTGAAGGTGGGGGTGTCCATGGGCTCGCCGTTCACGCGCAAGGTCTGGTCGCCCTCGAAGGGGAAGCTGACCGTGACGCCGGGCCCGTCGGCGGGGCGCATCATCGGGGCCACGCGCACGCCGATGAGGACACCGACCAGCAGCACCAACATGGTGAGGACGATGCCGGCGGCGAGGTAGACGAGCTGCTGAACGGCGCCGCTGGGGGCGTCGGCCACGGCGGAGGGGCGCGGCGCGGGCGCGGGGCGCGGGGCGGGCGCGGGGCGTGGCGTCGGCGCTTGGGCGGGGGCGGGCGCGGCCTGCGGCGGGCTGGCCGTCGGGCGGGGCGCTCCGCTGGCCGCGGCGGCGGGGCTCGGCCGGATCCGGGTGTTGGCCTCTCCGCCCCAGTCCTCGAGATCAGGCTCTGGCAGGTCAATCCCGTCGGCCTCGGGCTCGGCGGGCCGCAGCGGGCTCGGGCGGATGCGGGTGTTGAGCTCGTTCCAGTCCTCGTCGTCGGGCAGGGGGCTGCTGCGGATGAGCGTGGACTCTTCGCCGAGCCCGGCGACGGGGCCCAGGGCCACCGAGTGCGACATGTCCGGGAGGTTGTCGAGCAGCGAGGGCCGGGGGATCGGGCGGATGCTGGTCTCGGCCTGGCCCAGCGTCGGCGGCGGACCGTCGGCCACAGAGGTGGGGCGGCCCTCGTCTTCGGCGCTGTGGTGGGCGCGCACGAGGGGGCGGGTGTCGCCGGCCTGGCCGCTGCGGGGGCGGTCGGCGCCCTTGGCCAGCTCGGGGAACAGGCCCTTGAGGAAGGCCGCCAAGGTCGAGTGGCTGAAGATGAAGCCGGCGTCGTGAAAGAAGCGGTCGAGCGCGTCCTTCATCTCGGTGGCGCTGCCCCAGCGGCGGTCGCGGTCGGGGCTGAGGGCCCGGTCGATGGCCTGCTCGAGCGCGTAGGGGACGTCGGTGTTGACCTGGCTGATCGGCGTGTAGTGGCCCTCTCGGATGGCGTCGAGGGTGGCGGCCTCGTTGGGCTGCGTGAAGGGGTGCCGGCCGGTGAGCATCTCGTAGAGCACGACGCCGGTGGCGAACAGGTCGGTGCGCAGGTCCACCCGCTCGCCCGCCGCCTGCTCGGGGCTCATGTAGTTGAAGCGGCCCTTGATGACGCCGGCCACGGTCTCCAGGGCCTTGACGCTGGCCTTGGCGATGCCGAAGTCGGTGAGCTTGACCTCGCCTTGCTGGCTCACGAGCACGTTGGCGGGCGAGATGTCGCGGTGGACGACCTGCAGGGGCTCCAGGCGCCCGCCCCGCACGACCTGGCGCTGGTGGGCGTACTCCAGGCCCTTGAGCATCTCGATGCCGATGAAAACAGCGTGAGGCACCGGGAGGTTGATGCCCTTCTCCCGGCAGCGCTGCATGACCCGGCCGAGGTCCGGGCCGTCCACGTACTCCATGGCGATGTAGTAGGAGCCGGTGACCTGCCCGAGATCCATGATCTGGACGATGTTGGCGTGGCTGAGCAGGCCGGCGATCTTCGCCTCCTCGACCAGCATGTCCACGAACTCGGGCCGCGCGGACAGGTGCGGCAGGATCCGCTTGATGGCGAAGGTGCGGTGGAAGCCGCCGATGCCGTCGAGGCGCGCCTTGTAGATCTCGGCCGTGCCGCCCACGGCCACGCGCTCGAGGATGCGATACTTCCCGAAGGTGGTCTGCGGTTCTGGCAAGGAGGCTCCCAGGCGAGGGCCGGGAGCATAGCGCAGCCGGTGACGCCCGGCCGCCCCGGAGCCCCCCTGCTCTTCGTCAGCTACACCTACGCGGTCTTCCTGATCCTGACCCTCGGGGTGGACCGCCTGCTGCGCTCCGCGCCCCGGGCCCGCCTGGCTTTTCTGTTGGCGGCCAGCCTCGGCTTCTACGCGTCCTGGGAGCCGGTCTACCTCGGCCTGCTGCTCGTGAGCATCGCGGTCGACTACGTCGTTGGCGCGCGCCTCGCCGCGGCCCAGGGCCTCGCCCGCCGGCTTTGGCTGGCCTTCAGCCTCGTGGCCAACCTCGGCATGCTCGGCCTGTTCAAGTACGGCGACATGCTGCTCGAGAGCCTGGAGTGGGGCGCCTCGGCGCTCGGATGGGGCCTGCGTCTGCCCCGGCTGCCGGGCGGCTTGCCCATCGGCATCAGCTTCTACACCTTCCAAACGCTGACCTACACGCTGGATCGGTACCGCGGCCGGGTCGAGCCCGCCCGGAGCTGGCTCGAGTTCGCGGTCTTCGTCTGCTACTTCCCCCAGCTCGTCGCCGGGCCCATCGTGCGGGCGCGCGAGCTGCTCCCCCAGCTCAGCGCCCGACCGGAGCCGCCGGCCGCGGCCCTGGGCGAGGGCCTGATGCGCGTGCTGATCGGCGTGGTGAAGAAGGCGCTGATCGCCGATCCGCTGCGCCAGGCGGTCGTGGTCGGCTTTGAGGACGGCGGCGGGGGGCCGGTGGCCACGGCGCTCGGTCTGGCCGCCAGCTACCTCGCGCTCTACGCCGACTTCTCCGGCTACACCGACATCGCGCTCGGCTCCGCGCGCATGATGGGCTTGTGGCTGCCGGAGAATTTCGACCGACCCGGCTGGGCGCGCTCGCCGATGGAGCACTGGCGGCGCTGGCACATGACCCTGGGCTCGCTGCTGCACGAGTACGTCTACGCCCCCTTGTGCGGTGGGCCCGAGGCGGTCGGCGCCCGGCGCGCCCTGGCCTTCTTCTTCACCTTCGTGGTGGCGGGGGCCTGGCACGGCGCGGCGTGGTCATACTGCATGATGGGCGTCTACAACGGTATTTTGGTGGTGGTTTGGCGGGCGCTGCGCCCGGTACCCTCGCCCAATCCCTGGGTCGCGCGGCTCGAGGGCCTGCTCGCGGTGGGCCTGGTCTCGGCCAGCCTCGTCTTCTTGCGGCCCGCGCCGGTGGCCGACGGCCTGGGGCTGCTGGCGGGCTTTTTCCACGTGGAGCGCGGCTGGGACGGGCTGCCGGGGGCGGAGGGCCTCGCCCTGTTGGCCGTGGCCATCGGCCTGCACGCCACGCCGCGGCGGTGGAAGGGGCGGCTCATCACCTGGGCGGGCGAGGCCCCGGCGCTGAGCCTCGCGCTGATCACCGTGGTGGTGGTCGCCCTCGCCACGCGCTTCGCCGATCGGGCCACCGACTTCACCTACTTTCAGTTCTAAGGCGCGCCCAGGCGACGCCGCAGCCCAGCGGGCAGGCGCGGGCCGAAGCGGGCCCACAGCGCGGCGGCCTCGTCGGGGTGCAGCAGGGCCGGGTAGAGGGCCAGGGCGACCTCGCCGAGCGCGCCGACCTTCATCAAAACACCGATGCCGACGTGCATCAGGACGCCCGCGAGCAGCG
>CANHON010000240.1 GCA_947462115.1 Deltaproteobacteria bacterium
GAGGGCTACCTGCGCCTCGCCGTCGAGGAGGGCGGCGTGGTGGTCGGCGGCGAGCGCCCGGACCTGGGCCCCGAGGCCGCGGGCGGCGCCTTTTTGCGGCCGGCGGTGGTGCTGGGCTTGCCCTCGAGCTGCCGCACCGCCACCGAGGAGATCTTCGGGCCGGTGCTGAGCGTGCACGGCTTTGTGGACGAGCAGGACGCGGTCCAGCAGGCCAATTGCGTGCGCTACGGCCTCAGCAGCAGCATCTGGACCACCGATCTCGACCGGGCCCACCGCATGGCCCGGTCGGTCGAGGCGGGCATCGTGTGGATCAACTGCTGGCTGTCCCGCGACCTCCGCACCCCCTTCGGCGGCGTGAAGGAGAGCGGGCTCGGGCGGGAGGGCGGCGACTGGTCGCTCGACTTCTACAGCGAGGCCCACAACGTCTGCGTGGCCCTGGGCTGAGGCCGGCGCGGCGGCGCTCGGTGCGCTCTAGGCCGGTCCCTCCGGCGGGTGGAGGTAGGCCGCCATGCGGGCCCGCAGCGCCTCGGGGATGGGCGTGGGGCGCAGGTGGCCGGGCGCGCCCGGGCTGAGCTGCACCAGCACCACGTCGGTGAGGCCTTTGGCGCGCAGCACGCCATCTTCGCCGACCACTTGGTAGCAGAGGCGCAGGCTGCTGCGGCCGATGCGCCCGACCCGCAGCTCCACCACCACCCGGTCGCCAAAGGCGCAGGGCTGGGCGTAGTCGCACTCCGTGTGCACCGTCGGCAGGCCGACGCGCTGGAGGAGCTCGGCGTAGGGCTGGCCCAAGCCCTGCTCAAACCAGCTCTCCATCGCGAGGTGGAACCAGTCAAAATACCGGGGGAAGTACACGATCCCCACGGGATCGCAGTCGCCGAAGCGCGCGGTGCGGGGGTGGCGGTGCACGGCGGGGCCGGCGGCGGGCGGCGCGGCGGGCTCAGGGGACATGGCGGGGCTCCGGGCCGCGGCGGGCGGTGGGCGCGAGCTCCTCGGGCAGCGCGGGGGCGCCGTCCAGCAGGGGCATCAGCTCGATGAGGAAGGGGCTCGGCTTGCGGTCGCCGCGCGGGCCCCGGCGGCTGTAGGACAGGGCGAGGCCGAGGCGGGCGCGGGTCATGCCGACGTAGAGCACCCGCCGCTCCTCGTCGATGGCCTCGGCGGTCTGGGCCCGTGGCCCCGGCACCTGATCGTCGGAGAGGCCCGGCAGGAACACGTAGTCGAACTCCAGGCCCTTGCTCTGGTGCATGGTGAGCACCCGCACCGCCGGCGCCCCGTCCAGCGCCTCGACGTCCTTGGCGAGGGTGGCGCGCTCCAGGATCTTTTGGAGGGCCGCCGGCGGGCTGAGCTCCGGGCGGTCCATGCGCGCCACCCGGCCGAGGAGCTCCTCGAGGGCGCTGAGGTCGCGGGCGCGGGCGCCCTCGGCGGCGCGCAGGAGCCGCGGGCGGAACACCTCGTCGACGACCCGGCGCAGCAGGGCGGCGGGCCGGAGGGGCTCGGCGGCCCACAAGGCGAGGCGCTCCCGCAGGCGCTCCACCCGGGGCGCCGCTTCGGCCAGGGCAGCGCGGCGCGCGGCGGCCCCCGGCGCCCCGAGCGCGGCGAGCCGCTCGATGAGCCGAACGGTGGCCAGCACGTCGTCGAGGGCCCGGTGGGTGGGCGTGGCGTCGAGGCCCAGCGCCGCCACGAGGCCGCCGAGCTTGTGGTCCGGGCGCCCCGGCAGCAGGCGGCGGGCGGAGTCGAGGGTGTCAAAACCGAGCTGAAGCGGCAATTCCAGGCCGCAGCGGGCGGCGTGGGCGGCGAGCATGCCGAGGTCAAAGCCCACGTTGTGCCCCACGATGGGCAGGGGGCCGGCGTGGTCTGGCGGCGTCAAGAAGGCCTGCAGCGCGGCGAAGACCTCGGCCGCCGGGCGCCCCTCGCGGCGGAGGCGCGCGTCGCTGAGGTGGTGCACCTGCTCTGAAGCGCCCACAGGGACGCTATTTTGAATGAGCGCCTCGAAGGTGTCGGCGGGGTCGGCGCTGGGCCGCCCGCCCCGGAGGCGAACCGCCGCCACCTCGATGACCTCGTCCTGGCTGGGGTCGAGGCCGGTGGTCTCGGTGTCGAGCACCACGCTGTCCCGGTCCGAGAGCAAGGGGGCCAGCGGATCGCCGTCGGCCACGGTGTCTGGGCGCAGCAGGTCGCCGATGCGCAGCCCCAAGGGGCGGAGGCGGGCCTGGAGGGCGCGCACCGCGCTGGGGCCGAGGTCGCGCACGAGGTTGCGGCAGACCCGCACCGCCGCCGCTTCGTCTTCCGGGGCGCGCACGAGGCGGGCGAGGGCCAGCGCGTCCTTGATCACGTTCTTGCGGAAGAAGCGCATGGACTCGGCGGTGGTCGCCGGCAGCCCCTCGGCCTGGAGCGCCCGGGCGACCTCGGCGACCGCCCAATTCGCCCGGCAGAGCACCGCCACCTCTGCGGGGCTGACCCCGCGGGCGTGGACCAGGTGGTGGCTGATGCGGGCGATGCTCTCGGCCTCCTTGGCGCTGTTCTCGTAGGCGCGGAGGCTGGGGCGGCGGCCGGCGGCCTTGCCGATCGGGGCCTCGGCGTGGCTGTGGCGGGCGCTCAGGCGGGCGGCCAGCGCGTCGGCGGCGGCCAAGATGGCGGGGCTGCAGCGGAAGCTGGTGTTGAGCCGCAGGCGCTGCACCGCGCCAAAGTCGAGCTCCAAGCGGGCGATGAGCTGGGCGGGATCGCTGCCCCGGAAGCTGTAGATGGTCTGGTCGAGGTCGCCCACGAGGCAGAGCGAGCGGGCCTGGGCCCCGAGCACCCACAGCACCTCGTACTCGGACATGTGGGTGTCCTGCACTTCATCGACCTGGAGCAGATCCACGGCGGTGGACCAGCGGGCCCGGCTCTCCTCGTGCTCGGTGAGCAGCGCGCGGGTGAGGTAGACGAGGCCGGCGAAGTCCACGGCGCCGAGCTCGCGGAGGGCGGCGAGGTAGGGCGGGAGCCAGGGGGCGTCGAGCAGGGCGGCGCCGTGCCAGGCCGCCACGCTGCACTGGCCGAGCGGGGCTTGGCTGGCGGCGGCGCCGAGCGCCAGGGCGGCCTGCTTGGCCTCGTGGGGGTCGAGGCCCCCGACCTCGGCCATCAGCTCCAGCGCGTCATCTTCGTCGATCACCCGGAGGTCGTGGGGCAGGCCGACGGCGGCGGGCGCCGAGCGCAGCACCCGGTTGCAGAGGGCGTGGAAGGTGCCGATGCCCACCCGGCGCGCCACGGCCGCGCCCACGACGCCGGCGAGGCTGTCGCGCAATTGCTGGGCCGCCCGGTTGGTGAAGGTGAGGGCGAGCATGCGCTCGGGCCGCATGCCCTCGTCCAAGGCCCGGGCGATGCGCCGGGAGAGGGTGGTGGTCTTGCCGCTGCCGACGGCGGCCAGCACGAGGATGGTGCCGTCCTGCGCGTCAATCACGGCCTGCTGCTCGGCCGTGGGCGGGGGCGGCGCCGCGGGCGGGGGCGCTGGCAGGCCGCGGAGGCCCTCGGCGAGGCGCAGGCTGGGCGGCTCGTCGTCGCAGGGGATGGGAGGCATGGCGGCTGCTATCCGAGGCGCCCCCGGCGCGCCCCCCTCAGTCGGTCAACTTATGACCGAGATGGCTCAGGTCCCCGGGCCGACGGGCGCCGGGAGGGTGGCCTCGAAGACCTGGTAGTGGCCGCCATCCATGCCGAGGGCCGCATAGGTGGCCTGGGCGCTGGTGTTTCGCGTATCGACGTAGAGGCGCACCACCGGCACGCCGGCCGCGGCGGCCTCGGCCAAGACCGCGGCGTAGAGGCGCCGGTAGACGCCTTTTCCGCGGTGCGCCGGCCAGACATAGACCGACTGGATCCACCACACCCAGGCGTCCCGCCAGTCGCTCCACTCGCGGGTGACCATGAGCTGCCCCACCGGATCGCCGCCCGCGGCCGGCTGCGCGATGAAGTAGCGGCAGTCGGGCGGGGCGCTGAGCGCGCGGCGCACGCCACGACGAAGGACCTCGGCGTTGAGCACGAGGTCCTCGGTCTCCAGCGCCATCGCCAGGTTGGCGGCGACCACGCTGTCTTCGTCGTCCGGGGCGCCCGGCCGCACCGCGAGACCGGAGGGGTTCATGGGGTCTTGCGGTGCGGAGGGGGCGGTCACTGGATCAGAGGTCGCGGGCCATGCGGCCGATGGGGGCGTAGAAGTTCGGGTTCGCCGGCATCGTGTTGATGGTCAGGTCTTCGTTGAAGTAGATCATCGTGGGGAAGGCGCCGAACAGGTACTCGTTCTCGAAGGCGCGGGTGCCGGCGAGCACCGGGATGTTGTCGTTGGGGAAGTTCTCCTCCCACTCCTGCAGCTCCTCGACCTCGACGCTGCCGCCGGAGGGGTCCTGGGTCAGCACGGTGATCCAGTAGGCGTCGCCGTTGTTGACGGCCTCGACGATCTGGGGCGCGCCAAAGCCCATGTTGTCGCGGCCGCCGGCCAGCCAGTTGGCGGTGGCCTGGCAGGGGCCGCACCACATGGCGGAGATGTCGATCATGATCGGCTTGCCGTGGCCGGCGAAGTCGTAGATGTCGAGCTCCTCGCCGAACTGGTCGGTGAGCTTCCAGCGGGCGAAGGCGGCGTCGATGTCGAGCTCGGCGTCGCCGGGCTCGGGGGCGCCGTAGCTGTCCTTGTCGGCGTTGTAGGGCCAGCCGCCGGCGTAGATGCCGCTCTCGGCGTCGGCCGGGTCGCTGCCGAAGCCGACCTCTTCGCCGTCGAGGTAGCCGTCGCCGTCGCTGTCCGGGTTGCCGGCGTCGGTGCCGAGCGCCGCCTCTTCGTCGGCGGTGAGGCCGTCGGCGTCGTCATCGGAGGTGTCGGGGAGGACCTCTTCACTGCCGCCGTCGCCGCCGCCGTCGTCCGAGGTGCCGGAGCCCTCGTCCTTGGTGTCGTCGGAGCTGTCGGTGCAAGCGACCGCGAGGGGGAGGAGGACAAGGGCCATCAACGACATGCCACGCATGGGGGCTCCTGGACAAGGGTGGGGGTGATGAGCATCCGATGACGCTGCGATGTCGATCATACCGCAAGGGTTTCGCGCCGCGCGCCGATCGCCCGTCAAAGAAGCGTGATGGGCCCCGCTAATTGGGCTGCCGCCGCGGGCGCAGCAGCAGGTCGTGCACCTGGACATGCGGCGGCTGGCTGAGCATAAACGCGACCGCATCGGCGATGTCGGCGGGGTGGAGCAGCGGGAAGTCGTGGGCGGCCATGGCGGCTGCGTCGGCGCTCCCGTGGTATCGCTGCGGAAATTCCGTCTCCACCAGGCCGGGGCTCACGGCGCCCACCCGCACGCCGCTGCCGGCCGCGTGCAGCTCTTGGCGCAGGCCCTCGGTCAGCGCCCGCACGGCAAATTTGGTGGCGGCGTACATGCTGCCGCCGCCCGGCGGCACCCGGTGGCCCGCCATACTGCTGATGTGGATGATCATCCCGTCGTCTGGGCCTGCGCGCATCCGGCGCAGGGCGAGCTGGGTGCAGATCGCCAGCGCCATGACGTTGGTGTCGAGCATCTCGCGCCAAGCCCGGGGATCGCCGCTGATCAAGCTCGCGTCCAGGCCGAGGCCGGCGTTGTTGATGAGCACGTCCACCGGGCCGACCCGCCGCTCGATCACCGCGAACATGCCGTGAATGGCCGCCTCGTCGCGCAGATCGACCTCGAAGGGCTCAAAGCGGGCGCCGAGCCGCTCGCGCAGGCGCTGCAGGCGGTCGAGGCGACGGCCGCAGCCCACCACCCGCAGGCCCTCGTGGACGAGGCGCTGGGCGATCGCCTCGCCGATCCCGGAGCTCGCGCCGGTGACGAGGGCGACGCGGTCGGTCCAGCGGCTGAGATCGTTCATCATGGGCGCTTCCTCGCTCGGGGGCCGCTCTGCTATCCCACACCGACCGGCGCGGGCGTCGGCGGGCGGGCCGTGTCATCGGCGGGTCCTTGTGGCGGCCCTTCAGGCGCGGGCGGGGCGGGCGGGGCGGGCGGAGTGGGCGGGGCGGGCGGCGTGGGCGGGGCGGCGGGCGGGCGGGGCGCGGGCGTGGCCCGGCGGGGCACGTGCCCGGTGAGGATCAGCCGCAGATCAACGCCATGGGACTTGCCGTTGACGAAGGGCCGGGTGCCCCAGGCGTGATCGGTGCCGAGCTCCAGCCGCCCGCTGACCCAGGGGTGCGGCTGGAGGCCGAAGCCCACCGCCCCGCGCACGCTCGGGAAGGGCCCGGGGTAGGCCTCGCCCCACCACGCGCTGCGGCCGGTCCACAGGCCGGGGCCGGCGGCCACGTCGAAGAAGTAGGGGCCGACCGGCTGGCGAAACACCGGCATCAAGCTGATGGTCGGGCCGGTCGCTGCGATCTGATCGCGGCTGTCCATGCGGCTCGCGTAGTCGGCGCGCAGGGCGAAGCGCCAGACGACCGGCGCCTCGAGCTGGAGGGCGAGCCCGCCGAGCAGGCCCATGGGCGTGCCCCGATCACTCCGCAGGATCGGGCCCACACCCCCGCGAAGGTCCACCGCTTCGGCGTCCACGCCGGCGGCGGCGGGGGCGCTCCACAGCCCGACGGCCATCGCGCAGACCCGGGCGAGGGCCGCGGCAGACACTCGCTTGTGTGGCGTCACTTGGCCTCCGGATCAACGTCAAACACGTGCATCTCGCCGTTGAACCCGATCACGATCCGGCCGCCCGACTCGGCCCCCCGCACCCGGGTCGGCGGCAGCGGCAAGGTCTCCGCCGTGATCGGCGCGCCGGCCAGCGTGTCGAGCAGGGCCACCCGGCCGCCTTGGCCCGAGGAGCTCACCACCGCGAGGGCCCCGGCCGTGCCGAGATCGTCGAAGTCCACGATGGGCTCGCCGAGATCGACGTACCACAGCTCCACCCCGTCCATGCTCCAGGCGTGCAGCTCGGTGTCGCGGCGGGTGGCGATGACCACGGCGCCGATGGCGGGGTCGAAGCGGGCGAGATCGCCGCCATCGGCCCACTCGGTCACCTGGCCGTCGTCTTGGGCGCCCCAGACGCCGTCGAGGGTGACGACGAAGGCGTCGCCGGACTGGCGATCGACCCGCAGCAGGGCGCCCGGGGCGCAGGCCCGCTCCGGCATCTCCAAGGTCTGCTGATCGACGAGGTCAGGGCTGTGCCAGACCAAGGTGCAGCC
>CANHON010000241.1 GCA_947462115.1 Deltaproteobacteria bacterium
CGCCGCCGATCACCGCCAAGGAGCCACACCATGCGCGTGCTCATCGCCGACAAGCTCGCCCCCTGGGTCACCGATCGCCTCGAGGCCGCCGGCTGCGCCGTCACGACGATGCCCGGCATCAAGGACGCCGCGCTCACCGAGGCCCTCGCCACCATCAACCCGGCGGCCCTGGTGGTGCGCTCCACCAAGGTGGGCAAAGCGCAGCTCGAAGCGGCCAAAGACCTGAGCCTCATCGTGCGGGCCGGCGCCGGCGTCAACACCATCGACGTGGCCACCGCCTCTGCGCGCGGCGTCTACATCTCCAACTGCCCGGGCAAGAACGCCATCGCCGTGGCGGAGCTCACCATCGGCCACCTCGTCAACCTCGACCGCCGGATCGCCGACAACGTGGCCAGCCTCCGGGCGGGCGCCTGGGCCAAGGGCGAGTACAGCAAGGCCGACGGCCTCGCCGGAAAGTCGATGGCGGTGCTCGGCGTGGGCGACATCGGCCGCGAGGTCATCAAGCGGGCGCAGGCCTTCGGCATCTCAGTCCGGGCGTGGAGCCGCAGCCTCAGCCCGGAGGCCGCCGCCCAGCTCGGCGTGCGCCACTGCGCGAGCCCGCTGGAGGCCTGCCGCGGCGCCGACATCCTCAGCGTCCACCTCGCGCTGGCCCCCGAGACCCGCGGGATGGTCGGCCGGGAGCTGCTCGAGGCCCTGTCCCGCGGCGCCTACGTCATCAACACCAGCCGAGGCGAGGTGCTCGACGAGGCGGCCCTGCTGGAGGCCATCGAGACCCGCGGCCTGCGCGCCGGCCTCGACGTCTTCGAGGGGGAGCCCGCGGGCAACGACGGAGAGCTCCGCAGCCCGATCAGCGCCCACCCCCGCGTCTACGGCACGCACCACATCGGCGCGAGCACCAACCAGGCCTCGGACGCGGTGGGCCTGGAGGTGGTGCGGATCGTCTCGACCTACCTGCAAGAGGGCACCGTGCCCAACTGCGTCAACCTCGAGACCCGCTCCCCGGCCACCCACGTGCTCGTGGTGCGGCACGCCGACCAAGTTGGCGTGCTGGCCGGCATTCTCCACCACCTCCGCGAAGCGCACGTGAACGTCCAAGAGATGGAGAACATCATCTTCCGGGGCGCCGCCGCCGCCTGCGCCCGCATCCAGGTGGACCGCGCGCCCGACGCGCAGACCATCGCCCGGATCAACGAGTCAGAGGCCATTTTCGCCACGAGCGTCGTGGCCCTGAGCCGCTGAGCGCCCGCCCCGCCTCGCCTCGCCCAGCCCTGCACGAACCTTCCGCGCCCGCACACCCTTGGAGCCCCGCATGTCTCGCGCCTACAACTTCTCCGCTGGACCTGGGACCTTGCCCGAGTCGGTCTTGGTCGAACTCCAGGCCGCGCTGCTCGAGTTCTCCACCTGCCGCGCCGGCATCATGGAGATCTCCCACCGCAGCCAGCCCTTCGAGGACGTGCTCCAGAGCGCCAAGGCCCGCATGCGCCGGGTGCTCGGCGTGCCCGACGACTACGCGATCTTGTTCTTGCAGGGCGGCGCCAGCCTGCAGTTCTACCAGGTGCCGCTCAACCTCGCGCTGCCCACCGACGCCACCGACTACATCGACACCGGCACCTGGGCGAGCAAGGCCTACGCCGAGGCGAAGACCGTCAGCGACGCCAAGGTGATCTGGTCGAGCAAGGCCACCACCTACGACCGGGTGCCGGCCCCGATGGACGTGAAGCCCCGCGAGGCCGCCGCTTTCGTCCACTACACCACCAACAACACCATCTACGGCACCCAGTGCGCGGCCCCGCCCGCCACCGACAAGCGGCTCTTCGCCGACATGTCCAGCGACATCGCCAGCCGCCCCATCGATGTGGCCCGCCACGACGTGATCTACGCGGGTGCCCAGAAGAACCTCGGCCCCAGCGGGGTCACGGCGGTCCTCCTCAGCCCCTGGGCGCTGGCCCGCGTCGCCGAGGTCAAGGCGGCCCGGGGTGGCCTGCCGTCGATGCTCGACTACACCGTCGCCGCCGCCAATGACAGCATGTACAACACCCCCAACACCTTCGGCATCTTCGCCTTGGAGCGGGTGCTCGCCTGGGTCGAAGGTCAAGGCGGCCTGCCGGCGGTGGCCCAGCGCATCTCCGGCCGGGCCGCGCGCCTCTACGCCGCCCTCGACGCCAGCGACTTCTGGAAGCCCCACGCCCAGCCCGACAGCCGCTCGAGCATGAACGTCACCTTCCGGCTCAAGAACGGTGACCTGGAGGGTGCTTTCATCAAGGAGGCCCACGCAGCCGGGCTGATGGAGCTCAAGGGGCACCGCTCGGTGGGCGGCATGCGCGCCAGCCTCTACAACGCCCTGCCCGACGAGGCCGTGGACGCCCTCATCGCCTTCATGGGCGAGTTTGAGCGCCGGAACGGCTGAGCCGCGGCCCCCGCTCAGTCCACCTCGATCCGCAGCAGCACGCCATCGACGCCAGGGCAGGCCGCAGCCCGGGCGTCGGTCAGGCGCAGCTGCAGCTCCACGGTGCGCGGCACGGCCAGCTCGGCCGCCGCATCGATGTGGGTGGACAGCAGGGCCGGCGCGCCGGGCTCCAGCTCGGGCACCCCGGCGGTGGGCATGGGCACGGAGAAGCCCACCGGCAGCCCATCGACGGTCAGCGCCGGGGACAGCGCCGCCACCGCCCCGGCGTTGAGCACCGCGGCCCGGAGGCTCAGGCGCTCGCCGGCCCTCCAGCGCCCATCACCATCCTGATCATCGGCCTGCACGCTCTGGATCTGCAGACCTTGAAGGGCCGGGCAGACCGAGAGGCGGGTGGCGGTGTCGGGCGTGGGCCCCTCCGCCGTGCGCACCGGCCCCGCGCGCAGCAGCTCGACGTGGGCCTGACCCTGCACCGCGGGCGGGCTCGCCTTGGGACAGCCCAGCAAAATCAATCCGATCAACGAGCTTCGACGCATCAGTCGCCCCCTCCTGTTCCGCGCTCGCCGGCCACCCGCTCGCCCGCCCCGCCGCCGACGGCCGGCCCCAGGCTGAGGGGCGCCAAAAAGACCACGTCCAGCGTCTCTTCTTTGCCCTTCACGGTGAGGCGACGGCGGTCGACCACCGCGGCGCCCGACCGCTCGGCCGCTGGCACCTGATCGAAAACACCCACAGGCACCGCGATCTGACCTGGGCCCGCCTGGCCCTCCAGCCGCGCGGCGGTGTTGACCACGTCGCCGATGACGGTGTACTCAAAACGCAGGGCCGAGCCCATGGTGCCCTGCACCAGCGGCCCCATGGCCACGCCCACCCGGGCCCGCAGGTCCGCCACGCCCCGCAGGCGCAGCTCGCGGTTGCAGTCCTCGACGCCGCGCACCAGATCGAGGCCGCAGCGCAGGGCCCGGCCCGCCGCGGCCCCCAGCGGCTCGCCCTCGCGGTGCAAGAACACCGCCATCACGCCATCTCCCATGCGCTTGTCGATGATGCCGCCGTGGCGCGCGAAGGCCGGGTCGATGTGCGAGAAGTACAGGTTCAGCTCGTCGAGGACCTCGATGGGGTCGCGGCGCTCGGTCCGCGGCGTAAAACCCACCAGATCGATGAACAGCACGGCGGCCTCGGTGCGCCGCCCGCCCACCGAGGTCTGGCGATCGGGGTGCTCGATGATCTCCTTCACGAGCTCGGGCGAGAGGTACTGCGACAGCTTCTGGCTGCTCATCAGGCTGGCCTGAAGGCGCACCCGCTCTTGCCACAGCGCCGAGTAGCGCTGGTCGGCCTCATAGATGAGCGAGCCGAGGCGCGCGGACTCGGCGGTCTGCTCGGCGCTCCGCCGCCGGATCCACCGCGCGGCCATCCACAGCAGCACCGTCGCCACCGCCGCCCAAGCGCCGACCAAGGCGGCCACGGAGCCGGCCACCGGCGCGATCAACAGGCCCGCCACCACGCCGCTCAGCGCGAGCAGCAGCGCGGTCCCGAGCGCCAACAGCAGCGGCCGCCGGTCGTGGTAGCGCAGCTCCACCTCGAGGTGATCGGCCCGCCGATCCGGGTGGAAGGGGCTCGCGATGGTGCGCACCTCGGCGAGCGGCAGGCCCCAGATGCTCGGAACGGCCTCCAGCAGGCCAATCGCGTTCCAGCACAGCGGCGGGGTCAGCGCCTCCTTGGGGTCGTTCATCCGCAAGGTCACGAGCGCGCGGCCGCTGCCGAGCGGCTGCACCGACAGCCCCAAGGTGCGGTTGGCCAGGCGGGACATCGTGGGGAGGTTGGCGTAGACCAGCCGCGGCGAGCCCAAGGCCCGCGCCATGTCGAACATCGCGCCGATGCGGTCCCGCCGCACGCTCCGCTGGCCGGCGCCGCGCCACAGCTGCCACATCTCGTGATCGTAGGGCGGCAGGGCGTCGAGGCCGAACAGGTGGCGGGCCACGCCGAGCAGCAGCCGATCGATCCACAGGTTCGACACCCAGCCGTCCGGGGCCTCGACGTGGGCGCGCGGGAGCCCGGTCTCTTCGATCAGCGCGTCGATCTTGGGCCCATACCCGCGCTCTTCGAGGTGCATAAGAAGCCCACGGAGCAAGCGCGTGCTGACGTGGGGCTCCAGCAGCGCCGGATCGAGCGGGGTCTCGGCCAAGCTCATCCTCCCCCGACCGCTTGGATGATCTCGACCCGCTCATCGGCCTCGAGGGCGCGCCCCGCCCAGGACGAGCGCGGCAGCACCGCCCCGCCGATGGCCACCGCCACGCCGTCCCGCCGCAGCCCGAGCTCCTCCAGCAGGGCCTGGACCGTCAGGCCGGGGCGGAGAGGGGTGGGCCGGCCGTTGACCCGAAGGGTGGGGCCGGCTTCAGCGGTCTGCAGGGGCGGGCTCTGGCTCATCCGGTCTCCTCAGCGGTGGCGCGGCGGGCGCACCCACGGGCCTTAGCCCTGTACGCCCACCCGTGGCCCCATGCGGCGGCGCGACTCTTCGTCGTCGAACAGCTTGGGGTTGCCGCTCGCCAGAATGGCTTGCTTGGGGCTAATGTCGCGCTTCCACGCCAAGGCGCGCAGGGCGTCGTCCATGGTCTGCATGCCATCGGCCTTGGAGGTCTGCATGATGCTGGCGATCTGGTGGGGCTTGTTCTCGCGGATCAGGTTTCGGATGGCGGGCGTGGCGATCATGATCTCGTGGGCCGCCACCCGCCCCTGGCCGTCCATCTTGCGGAGCAAGCTCTGCGAGATCACCGCCTGGATGCTCGAAGACAGCATGGCGCGCACCTGCTCTTGCTGCTCGTGGGGGTAACTATCGACGATGCGGTCGATGGTCTCGGCGCAGGAATTGGTGTGCAGGGTGCCAAAGACGAGGTGGCCGGTCTCGGCGGCGGTGATGGCCAGCGAGACCGTCTCGAGATCGCGCATCTCGCCCACCAAAATGACGTCAGGGTCTTCGCGGAGGGCCGAACGCAGCGCGGCGGTGAAGCCCTTGGTGTGGGCGCCGACCTCGCGCTGGTTGATGATGCAGCGGTCCGGCACGTGCACGAACTCGATGGGATCTTCGACCGTCAGCACGTGCTCGGGGCGGTTGTGGTTGATGTGGTCGATGATGGCGGCCAGGGTGGTGGACTTGCCCGAGCCGGTCGGCCCGGTCACCAGCACGAGGCCCTTGCGCAGCTCGGCGATGCGCTGAAAAACCTTGGGGGCGTGGAGCTCCTCCAGCGACAGCACCTTGCTCGGGATCTGCCGCAGCACGATGCCGAGGCCGCGCTGCTGGGTGAAGACGTTGACACGAAAGCGCGCCAAGCCCTTGAGACCAATGGAGAAGTCGATCTCCATCTCGTTCTCAAAGCGGAGCTTTTGCTTCGCGTTCATCACGCTGTAGGCGAGCCGCTTGCTGTCGTCGCGGGTGAGCTTGGGCAGGTCGAGGCGCCGGATCTCCCCGTCGATGCGCACCGCGGGCGCCTCGCCGGTGCTGAGGTGGATGTCCGAAGCCCGGTTCTCGACCGCGAAGTGCAGCAGGTCGAAGATCTGAACCTTGGGCGCCTCAGCGGAGGGCGCGGGGCGGGACGCGGACATGGCTCGCTCCAGGGGGCGTGGGCCACCACTGTAGACCGGGGCGGCGGTCCGCCCGGCGACAGGCATCCAACTATCTGAAACAAGGGTGTTTCAAACTCGGCGCCCGGAGCGGGTCCGCGCGCGGGATAGCCCAGCCCTCCGCCCCGAACCGAGGCTCCCGATGAGCACCCGCAGCTTCACCGCGCTCGGCACCGCCAGCCAGGTGCCCACCCGGCACCGCAACCACAACGGCTACCTGTTGCGCTGGGACGAGGTGGGCTTCTTGTTCGACCCCGGCGAGGGCACGCAGCGGCAGATGATCCACGCCGGGCACAGCATGAGCGGCGTGCACCACATCTGCATCACGCACTTCCACGGCGACCACTGCCTCGGCCTGCCCGGCGTGCTGCAGCGGGCCAGCCTGGACGGTATCGCCCACCCCCTCAACGTCCACTATCACGACAGCGGCGCTGCTTTCATCCAGCGGCTGCGCTATGCCTCGATCTACCAAGAGCGGGCCCGGGTGGTGGAGCGGCCCTTCGCCGGGCCGGGGGTCTTGGAGAGAACAGCCACCTGGACGCTGTCTTCGGATGAGCTGGACCATGGGACGCCGAGCTTTGGCTACCGGGTCGAGGCGGCCCCCGGCTGGACCCTCGAGCCCGAGCGCCTCGCCGAAGCGGGCCTGCGCGGGCCCCAGATCGGGCAGCTCCAGCGGGAGGGCGTTGTCGAGCACGCCGGTCGCCGGTGGACCCTCGCCGAGCTCGGCCGCGCGCGGCCCGGGCAGTCGGTGGCGGTGGTCATGGACACCCGCCCCTGCGCCGGCGCCGAGCGGCTGGCCCAGGGCGTCGATCTGCTCATCTGCGAGAGCACCTACCTGTCGGACCACCAGGCCGAGGCCCGCGCCCGGGGCCACATGACCGCCCGGGACGCCGCACTGCTCGCCCGCGCGGCCGGCGCCCGTCGCCTCGTGCTCACCCACTTCAGCCAGCGCTACGCCGACATCGCGGCCTTCGTGGCGGAGGCTGCGCCGATCTTCCCCGAGGTCGTGGCGGTGGCCGACGGCGACACCATCCCCTTGCGGGGCGACCGCAAAGAGTGACGTGGCCGCGCCTGTTTCCG
>CANHON010000242.1 GCA_947462115.1 Deltaproteobacteria bacterium
ACAACAGCGACGGACACCGGCGTCCGCGAGGCCAGCCCCGCCGAGGACCGGCGCGCCCCGCCGCGCGCAGCGCCCGCCGACCGACCGGACCGCGCCCGCCTCGGGGCCCCTGCCCGACCGCCGGCGGCCCGCGCGCGGGGTCTACCGGGCCCGCTCCCGGTGGGGGCCCGACCAATGGCGCGCCCCCTGCCCGCCCTGGCGCCCGCCGCGCCGGAGCCCGCGGGGCCTTAGCGGCGCGCGATGCCGAAGGAGACGTCGTCTTCGCCGGCCACCGCCACGTAGACCACGTCGGCCGCGTCCACCCACACCGCCACGCTGTGGGCCGCGAAGTCCACCGGCAGCGGGTGGACCTCCCAGCTCGTCGATGGGCTGCCCCAGGCCATAAAGGCCGAGCCGTCCTCGGTGGCGTAGCCGATGACCAGCTCGGGGGTGGCGCTGCTCGCCGTGCTCGGCACCACCGCGGCGTTGACCGCCACCGCGCCGTCCAGCTCGGGCTCGATCGTGATGGCGCCGGCGGGGCTCTGCACGACGACCGCGGTGGCCGTGGCGTCGGCCGCGACCATCCACCGGGCGGTGGTGTCCCGGGGGATCGACAGGTCGGTGGGGCGGATCGTCGAGAACAGCGACCCAGCGGTCGGGTTCGTCCAGCCGGAGCCTGGCACCCAGCTGCTGCGGCGGGTGCCGGTGTCGTCGCCCTCGTGCAAGAACACGGTGTTGCTGGTGTAGGCGTCGATCACGCAGCGCTCGGCGAACAGGCCGCCGAACTCCACGGCCTCGAGCGCGGTGCCCGCCCGCAGCCCGTCGCGGCTGACGCGCAGGGTCTGGGTGAGGCCGCTGGTGCCGTCGCAGCCGATGGCGGTGCTGACGCCCGCGCCGTCGACCACGAGCCGCACGTCGTCAAAGTCACCGAGGCCCGACACGCCGTTGTCCAGGTCGTCCACCGCCACCCGGGCGCGCCGGTCGAGGTCCCAGCCGGCCACCCGCAGGCGCCGCTGGTCGTCTTGGGTCTGGCCGAAGGCGACCACGAGGCGGCTGCCGTCCACCGCGAAGTCGTGCCGGGGCGAGAGGTGCCGCCGGAGGGCGCCCCCGCCGCGCAGGTCGTCGGTGGGGTTGCGGACCACCGTGACCACCTGGGACACCCCCTGCTCGGGGCTGGTCAGATCGACCCCGAAGGCGAGGATACCGTCGTAGATGGACTCTTCGCCGAGCGGGCGCTGGATGACCGCCTGATCGGCCGCGACGGTGAACCAGACGGCGGTGCTGCTCGCGTCCACCCGGACCTCCCCCACGCCGGCCCAGCTCAGGCTGTCGAGGATCGGCGACCAGTCGGCCACGCTGCCCATCGTAAACGTGCTGTCACCGCCGTCACAGTCGGCGTCGAGGCCGTCGTCGAGCACCTCGGGGGCGCCGGGAAAGACCTCGGCGTCGGTGTCATCGCAGTCGGGGCCGCCGCCGGTCGCGGCGTCGCCGGGCACGCCGTCGCCGTCTTGGTCGAAGTTGACCGTGAGCGGGTCACAGTCTTCGTCGCGCTCGGAGTAGTAGTCTTCGGTGGCGCCGGAGAAGACCTCGGCGTCGAGATCATCGCAGTCGCCGCCCGGGAGCTCGGCCCCGTCCACGTACTCGGTGGCGCGGCCGAGGTACTCGTCGGGCACCTGCCCGTCGTCATCTTGGTCGAAGTCGTTGTTTCCAGAGCAGTCTTCGTCGATGCCCGAGTACCAGGAGTCCACCGCGGCGGGGCTGATCCCGTCGTCGGCGTCGTCGCAGTCGCCGCTCGGCAGGGGCGTGCTGCCCTCGACGTTGAAGGTGAACAGGCCCTCGTACTGGCGCTCGACAAAGCCGTCGCCGTCGCTGTCGTAGTCGTCCCGGCCGTCGCAGTCGGTGTCGATGCCGTCGTACCAAGCGTCGGCGGCGCCGGGGCGGGTCTCGGGCTCGGCGTCGTCGCAGTCGCCCCCGGGGAGGTTGCCCGAGGTCTGCACGCCGCCGGTCTTGAGGGTGACGTCGGCGGCGGAGACGAAGCCGTCGCCATCGGCGTCGTAGTCGTCGTCCTGGCCGCAGTTTTGGTCTACACCGTCGTACCAGATCTCGTCGGAGTCGGGGTTGACCGCGGCGTCGGCGTCGTCGCAGTCATCGACCGCGGGGTAGCCATCGGCGTCGTCATCGACCTGCCCGAGCTTGGACTGCAGATCGCCGGGGCTGACCCAGGTGCAGCCGGGGGCGGCGAGGCCGCACCAGAGCGCCACCAGGGGCGCCGGGCCGAGCGCACGGCCAGCGGCCGCCGCGACGGAGCGGACGGACAGGGCGCGCGGTACGAGGCAGACACCAAACATGAGCATCCTCCAGCCGCCGAAGGGTAGCACGGGTCGACCGGCGCCGCCCGCCGGGGCGCCCGATGCGACCAAAGCGACGTACCCCACGTCAATCTTCGTCGTCGTCCTCGAGCCCGCGGCCCCGCGCGCCCGCGCCCCACTGGCGCGTCGGGAGGGCGGCGTGGACCTCCAGGCGGGTCGCGGCCTCGAACAGCGCGCGCTCCGGGGGCGCGAGCTCGGGCGCACGGCAGGCCCGCTGAAGGTCGGGCAGGGCGACCCACACCGGCTCGCTCTGGTGCCGCACCATCAGGCCCTCCGCCTCGGTCAAGGCGAGCAGCGGTCCGACGCGGGTGGGGCCGAAGACCCGATCGTCGGTCAGCACGAACCAGGTCCGGTGATCGTCGGCGCGCCGGGCCACCGCGGCCAGCTCGGCCAGCCCGCGCTGGTAGACCCGCCGCTCGGCCTCGCTCCAGGCCCCGGCGGGGGGCGCCGCGCCCGGCTCGGCCTCCGATCGGCTGGCCACCCGCAGCAGCGCGCCGTCTCGGGCGATCTGGTCCCGCACCTCGGCCTCGCGCTCCAGCTCGGCCTGGACGGCGGCGAGCCGCTCTGCGAGGCCATTTTGGCCCGCGGCCCGCACCCGCTCCACCTCCGCTTGGATGCGCCGCTGCAGCCGGGCCTCGCGCCAGCGCCCGGGCAGCAGGTTGAGGCGACCGAGCAGGGCTGGGGTGAGCAAAAAGGCGCCAGGCAGCGGGATCGCGAAGCTGGCGCCGGCGATCATCCCCGCCGGCACGAGGCGCAGCAGGTCGAGGAGCTGGGCCCGCAGGCGCTCCTCTTCAGCGGCGCTGAGCGGATCATCGCCCCGAAGGCGCCGCTGCAGCAAGCCGAAGGCCTCCCGGCTCTCGCGCCACTCGCCGAGCAGGTGGGCCCACTGCCCGCGGACGAGCTGGGCGGTGCTGGCCGACAGGCGCGCCGCGAGGCCCGGCGGCCGCTCCAAGGCCGAGGCCTCGACGTGCAGCCGCATCAGCTCCTCGTTGGGCAAGCCGAGGCGCTCCAGCTCAAAAGCGAGGCGCGCGAGTCCGCTGGCCGCCATCCGCCCGCCTCAGCGCTGGACCGGCTGGCCCGCGGCGTCCAGCCGGGTCAGGGTCGGCGCGGCGCCGGCGGCCTCGGTGACCGCCTTCACCACCTCCGCCTCCACCTTGCTCAGATCACCGACCACCACGATCTGCGCCGCGTCCAACCGGGGCCGCGCAGCGGAGGCGTCCGCCGCCGCTTCGGTCACCGCGAGGCGGGCGCTGAGCTCCTCCCGCAGCGCCCCGGGGCCGCGGCCGGTGAGCACGAGGCCCACCAGCGTGTCGGCGATGCTGCTCCGGGCGCCGAGCACCTCGATCTGATCGGTGCGGACCGAGCCTTTGGCCTTCTCCAGCTCGGCGGCGTCGATGCCGGCGCCAAAGCGCTTCACCTCCCCGAGCAGGTCGGTCAGGGCGGGGCCGGTCTTGTCGAGAAAGACGTTGGTGCTGATGATCACGCGGCCTGAGCCCGGCGAAGAATCCGCCGCGGCCCGCGCGCCGTAGGTGTAGCCCTTCTCTTCGCGGAGCAGCCGGTTCAGCCGGCTCGTGAAGGTGCCGCCCAGGGCGATCACCCCGAGCTCACCGGCCGCTTGGTCGGCGTCTGCCTGGGGCCAGCCGGGGAGCACCACCCGCAGCACCGTCTGCGAAGCGCCGGGGTTGTCGACCAGGGTGAGCCGCGGACCGCCGACGACCGCCGGGGGCGGGCTCCAGCTCGGGGCCGCCGCGCTGGGAGCGCCCGCCCAGGCGCCAAAGTGCGCGCCGAGCTTCGCGCCCACCACGGCCGGATCGGCCGCACCGACGACCACAAAGGTGGCCCCGGTCGGCAGGGCCCGCGCGGTCCAGGAGGCGCGGAGCTCCTCGCCGCGCAGGGCGCTCACCACCGGGACCGTGCCCTCGGTGCGCCGACCGCGGGGGTCCTCTGCGCCGAACCACACCTGATCGGCGACCAGGGCGGCCACGAGGCGGGGCTCATCGGCGGCCTGGGTGAGCTCGGCCTTGCGCTCGTCGCGCAAGATCTCGACGGCGGCGCTGTCGAACCGCGGGCGCAGGACCACGTCGGCCATCAGGCCGAGGGCGAAGTCGAGCTGGTCGGCCTTGCAGTCCACGGCGAGGACCGTGCCCCGCTTGCCGGTGGAGACGTCGAGGTTGACGGCGTGCAGCGCCATCGCCTCGGCGAAGGCCGCGGCGTCCCGATCGCCGGCGCCGAGCAGCAGGGCGGCGTCGGCCATCGAGGCGAGGCCCGGCTGCGCCGCGGGATCGGTGGACGATCCGCCGGGGATCACGAGCCGCACGCTCACCAGCGGCAGCTCGGGCTTGGCGACCAGCCAGACGGCGCTGCCGCCCGGTCCGGCGCTCTGCTCGGCGACCGGCGGGGAGAAGTCGGCGGGGGCGCCGATGGTGGGCGGGGCCGCGGCGAGGGGCGCGCCGCCGCCCTTGGGGCAGCCTGCACCGAGGAGCACAGTAGCGGTGATCAACGTGAGCTGGGTCGTTTTCATCTTACTTCTCCCCGCCGGTGGGCTCGGGGCGCACCCGGATGATCGCCCGGCGCTCGACGGTGAGGGCGGCAGCGGCGGCCTTGACGGCGGCGGCGTCCACCGCCCGGTAGGCCGCGAGGTGGGCGTCGATGTAGTCGGGCCGCCCGACGTGGTAGCGGTAGCGGTTCAGCGCCGAGGCCCGGCCCTGCAGCGGCTCCAGCTCTTGGAGCATCATCAGCTCCACTTGGTTTCGGTTGCGCTGGAGCTCGTCGGCGGTGGGGCCCTCGGCCGCGAGCCGCCGCAGCTCCTCGGTGATGGCGGCCTCGAGCTCATCGACGGTGTGGCCCTCGGCGGGCACGGCCTCGATGAGGAACAGGCCCGAGAACAGCGAGCCGAGCTGCGCGGCGCTGACCTCGGTGGCGATGCGCTCGTCCTGCACGAGGCGGCGGTGGAGCCGGCTCGCGCGGCCATCTGCCAGGATGGCCCCGAGGAATTGCATCGGCGCGTCGCCGGCGGACAGGGCGGCCGGGGAGTGCCAGAGCAGGTGGGTCTTGGGGAGATCGACCTGATCGGTGACCTCGGTGAGCGCCCGCTGGGGGAGGTCCGGGGTCACCGGCGCCGCGCGCTCCGGCAGCGGACGCGCCTTGAGCACGCCGAAGGTCTCGGCGATCTGGGCGCGCGCCGCCGCGGGCTCAAAGTCGCCGGCGACCACGAGGCTCGCGTTGTTCGGCACGTACCAGCGGTTGAAGAAGTCCACGACGTCGGCGGCCTTGGCGGCCTCGAGATCGGCGTGGCTGCCGATGACGCTGTGGGCGTAGGGGTGCCCCGGCGGGTACATCACCTCGGGCAGCACCAGCCAAGCCTCGCCGTAGGGGGCGTCCTCGTAGCTCTGGCGGCGCTCGTTGCGCACGACGTCGCGCTGCTTGGAGAGCTTGTCTTCGTTCATGGCGCTGTCGAGGCCGTCCATGCGGTCGGCCTCCATCCACAAGAACAGCGGGAGGATGTGGGCCGGGCCCACGTCGAAGTAGTCGGTGGCGTCTTCGCTGGTCCAGGCGTTGTTCCAGCCGCCGACGGCCTCCATCTTCTCGTCGAAGCCGGCGTCGGGCAGCCGGGTGGTGCCCATGAACATGAGGTGCTCGAACAGGTGCGCGAAGCCGGTGCGGCCCACCACCTCGTCCTTGGCGCCCACCCCGTACCAGAGGTTGACCACGACCTGCGGCAGGCTGTGATCCGGCATGAGGATGACGTTCATGCCGTTCTCAAGGGTGTACTGCTCAAACTTCAGCTCGGCCGCGGCGCCCGGGGCAGAGAAGCCGAGGCCGAGGCTGGCGAGGAGCGCGCCGCGCAGGAGCGAGCGGGGCGGGCTGCGGTGGGGCGGGCTGCGGTGGGGCGCCGAGCGGATCACGGTGTCTCCTGGGTCGGGGCGGTCGGCCCCAGCGGGACCCGAGCGCGGGGCTGCCCGACGCCATATCCTCGCGACCGGGCCGCCGGGCCACCGGGCCGCCGGGCCACAAGGCTCGACCGCCCGCCCGCCGCGCCCCAGAGCCCGAGGCCTCCCCTGCCCCACCGATCCAGCCGACCCGAGCTGCTCCACGTGGACAGCGCCACCGAGTGGCGGGGCGGCCAGATGTTGTTGTTGCGCCTCGCGACCGCCCAGCGGCGGGCCGGCCTGCAGGTGGCCGTCGCCTGCCCCGAGGCGGGCCGGCTGTGGGCCGAGCTCGGCCAGGCGGGGGTACCGCGCCTCGCCATCCCCCCGGGACCTTCGCCGCGGGCCGCGCTGCGCATCTGGGCGGCCGGCGCCGCGCTCCACGTGGCGCACACCAGCCACGCCCACGGGGCCTGCGCGCCGCTGCCCACCCCGCTGGTGGTGCACCGCTGGGTCGATCACCCGCCCCGCGCCAGCTGGAAGTACCGGCGACCGGAGGCCTACGCCGCCTGCACCGAAGCGGTGGCGCGGCTGCTGCGGGCGGTGGGCTGTCGGCGGGTCGCGGTCGTGCCCGGGGGCACGGACCCGCCGCTGCCCGGGCCGCCCGCGGCCGATGCCCCAGATGTGATCGCGCTGGGCGCCGCTGTTCCCGACAAGGGCCACGATGTGCTGGCGGCGGCCGCGGCGGCCCTCCCGGGGCTGCGCTTCGCGGTGGCCGGCCCCGGCACCGAGGCGAGCCCCTGGTGCCGGGGCGCGCTGCGCGGGCTCGGGCTGCGCGAGGACACCACCGCTTTGCTGCGGGGCGCGCAGGT
>CANHON010000243.1 GCA_947462115.1 Deltaproteobacteria bacterium
GAGGCCCGCGGCGGCGAGCAGCCGGCACAGATCCGGCGAGAACGCCTTCTCAAAGCGGATGTTCCCCCACATCTGCACCGAGAGGCCCCGCTGGAGCAGGCCGATGGCGAGGGCCCGCAGCAAGCGGGGCGGCGCGGCCTCGTCCACGAGGTGAAAGCCGGTGGTGCCGGTCTCCTGGACCAAGCGCTGCATGTGGTCGAGCAGCGCGTCGATCTCGGCGGGCTCGTAGCGCTGGATGTAGTCGAGGTGGATGTCGCAGAAGGCGCAGCGCCGCCAGTAGCAGCCGTGGGCCAAGGTCAGCTTGTTCCAGCGGCCGTCCGACCACAGGCGGTGGGTGGGGTTGAGCGTGTCGACCACGCTCATGTAGCGCTCCAGCGGCAGATCCCCGTACCAGGGCGCCGGGTTGAAGGCCGGGGCTGGCGCCAAGGCGCTGTGCAGGCCGGCGGCGGTGCGGGTGCGGTGCCGCCGGTCGCCGAGCCCGCTCACATGCTCCAAAATGGCGCGCAGCGGGCCCTCTCCGTCGTCGTAGACCAGGGCGTCGGTGGCCAACCACAGGCGGGGCTCCGCGACCTCGCGCAGCTCGGTGCTGACGTAGCCGCCGCCCATCACCACGAGCACGCCGCGGGCGCGGGCCCGCTGGCCGATGCGGAGCGCGCCGTACAGCGTGCCGGGGAAGGGCACGGTGATGCCGAGCACGGCCGGGTCGGCCTTGTCCAAAAAGGCGTCGGTCAGCTCATCGAGCCAGCCGTCAATGAGGGTCTGGCCGGCCAAGCGCGCGGCGATGGGCGCATAGGACACCGGCCCGGCTGCCAGATGGTGCTGGTAGCGCGAGAAGCCGAAGCCGATGTCGAGCACGCTGGTGACGAGGTCGGCGAGGTCTTCCAAATAGAGGGTGGCCAAGTAGCGCGCGGCGTCGTCTTGGCCTTGGCGGCCGAAGGCGGCGAGGGCGTCGCTGGCGCGGGCCTGGGCCACCCGCGGGCCCTCGGGCAGCAGGCCCCCGGCCAAGATGCGGCGGGCGAGGGTGCGGTCGCGGCCCTGCAAGAAGCCCACCACGCTGGAGATGACGCGCTGGTGCCGATCCCGAGCGGCCAAGGCGGCCCAGGCGGGCTCCGGCAGCTCGTCCTGCTCGGCGGCGGCCTCCACCGCGTCAAAAACCGCGCTCAGGCCCTCGGGCGAGAACAGCCGCAGCATGAGCGAGAGGCCCAGATCGGCCTGCCGCACGTCATAGCCATCGGCCTGGAGCGCCCGGGCTAGGTAGCCGGTGGCGGGGTAGGGCGTGTTGAGCTGGGTGGCCGGCGGCGTGACCAGAGCGACGCGCATCAGGCCTTCTTCGGCGGGCGCATCATGGCCATCATGGCCTTGACCTGGTCGCGGGGCATGTCGGTGTAGGCCGAGAAGGTGCCGGCGCCCTTGATGGCCTCTCCGCCGTCCAGCACGATGTCTTGGCCGGTGAGGTAGCCGCTGGCGTCGCAGAGCAAGAAGGCGGCGAGCTCGGCCAGCTCCTCGGGATCGCCGAAGCGGCCCAAGGGCACCCGCTGCAGGGCGGCCTCGGCCACGCCGGGGATCATCAGCCGGTCGGTGGCGCCCTTGGTGGGGAAGGGTCCGGGCGACAGCGCGTTGAGGCGGATGCCGTAGAGGCCCCACTCCACCGCCAAGGAGCGGGTCATGGCGAGCACCCCGGCCTTGGCCATGGCGCTCGGCAGCACGAAGGCCGAGCCCGAGGTGGCGTAGGGCACGACGATCGAGAGCACCACGCCTTTTCGACCGGCGGCGATCCAGCGGCGGCCGGCGGCCCGGGTGCCGTAGAAGCTGCCGTACATCACCGTTTTGACCACGGCGTCGAAGGCGTTGTCGGAGAGGTCTTCGGCGCAGGCCAAAAAGTTGCCCGCGGCGTTGTTCACGAGCCCGTCGATGGGGCCGAGCTCGGCCTCGACCGCGTCAAACAGCGCCTCGATGGCCGAAGGATCGCGCACGTCGGCGCTGCGCCACATCGCCCGCCCGCCGGCCGCCTCGATGGCCGCCACCGTCTCTTGCAGGGGCTCGACCCGGCGCCCGGTGATGGCCACCTTGGCGCCCAAAGCGGCGAGCTTGAGGGCGATGGCCTGGCCCAAGCCGGTGCCGCCGCCGGTGACGAGCACCACCTTGCCGTCGAACAGGTCGGGAGAGAACGTGCTGCGTGCGGTCATGGGCACCTCCGGGCGGCCGCCTATCGCGCCGGCGCGCCGCAGGGCCCGACGCGCACCGTGGGCGCGGGCGGGGCCACGCAGGCCGGGCCCGCCGCCGCGGAGGCGTTGATGAAAATATCGCGCAGCAGGCCACCCTCCGCGAGGACCTTCGGGCTGCCGTAGACCTCGCCCAGGTGGTCGCCGCCCGAGGCCAAGAAGTCCGAGGTGGCGACCCGGTAGGTCTTGGCCGGGTCCAGCGGCTGACCGCCGACGAGAACACCCTCACAGATGCGATCTTCGGCGGGTCGGCTCGGGTCGATGGTGTAGCTCGCGCCGGTCACCTGCAAGAAGCTGTGGCGGCCGCGGGCCCCCTCGCGCAGCACGCCGAGCAGCTGCGCGCCGGTGATCTCGATGAGCACGGCCTTGTTGTCGAAGGGCATCACCTGCTGCCAGTCCACGCTCATCAGCGGGCCCGGGGGCAGGTCGGCGCGCAGGCCGCCGCCGTTCTGCAGGCCGAGATCGGCGTCCTTGAAGCTATTTTGCAGGGCAGCGGCGGTGAACTGGCCCAGCGGGCTCGGGCGGGCCTTGTGGCGCTCCAGGCCCGTGAGGCTGCATCCGGCCGGCGCGCAGCCCCCCTCGACCGCCGACTCGAGCCGAGCCGTGAGCGCCTCGGCCTCGGCCTTGGGCTGAAGAGCGCGCCCATCGACCACCAGCGGAGCGCCGGACGGGGCGGCGCCGCAGCGGGCGGGCGGCGCGGCGTGGGCGATCGGCAGCAGCGGGGCGATCTGGTTGGCGCTGGGCTCGACGCCGCCGGGACCGAGCCCGAGGCTGAGCAGGCCGAGCGCGGCGCCGTAGCTCGCGGCCTCGACCAAGGCGGTCTTGCCTTGCTGGTGGGCCAGCATGGTGTGGCTGTGGCCCAAGACCATGAGATCGGGGGCCTCGTCGCCGAGGCCGGTGAGCAGCGCACCCACCTCGCCGTCGGGCAGGCAGGCTTGGTGGGCGACGAGGCCGTGGGCCGCGCCCTCGAGCGGGGGGCAGGCGCCGCCGATGTGACCGACCAGCACGGTGATCTCGGCGCCCTCGGCCCGCAGCTTGGCGAGGCTCCGCTGGCTGGCTTCGACCAGATCGCCGAAGCGCAGGTCGTCCACGTTGTCCGGGCGGGTGGTGGTGGGCGTGGTCACGGTGCTGAGGCCGTAGACGCCCACCCGCACGGGGCTGCCGTCCGCGGCCTTCACGTCGAGGATGACCTCGCCGAGGATGTTCTCGGGGCGGTAGGGTGCATAGCTGCCATCGGGCTGCAGCGCCTCGATGTTCGCCGAGAGCAGCGGGTAGGGCGCTGTTTTCGCGGCGGCCTCTAGGTAGGCCCGCTTGTGGCCGCCCTTGGGCCCGCCGTAGTCGAACTCGTGGTTGCCGACGGCGGCGGCCTTCACGCCGAGCAGGCCCAGGGCCTCGATGGCGCCCATGCCCTTGCTCTCGTTGATCGCCGCGTCGCCCTGAAAGCAGTCGCCGCCGTCGAGCAGGGTGAGGCCGGGGCGCTGGGCGCGGGCGTCATCCACAGCGGCCGCCAGGTAGCTGAGGCCGCCGACGAAGGGCTGGCCCAGGCCGGGGCCGGCGGGCCGGGGCTGGAGAGCGCCGTGCCAGTCGTTCATCGCGGCGAAGTGGACCTGCCGCGGGGCCCGATCGGCGGCGGCGGGCGGGCGGCAAGCGGCGGCAGCGGCGAGCAGCAGGAGCAGGGCGCTGCGGCCACGGCGGGCGATCGTCATCGGGCCTCCGAAAAATTGGACGCTTTGTCACGGGGGGCGTGAACTTTGGCGCCGCGCGCGACACCCTACCGCTGAGCGCGCGCGCCGTCCCCCCGCGCTCCCCCTTCGCGCCGAGGCCCCATGGATCATCAGGCACTCTACGAACGCATCCTCGGCCAGGTCGACGGCCAGGCCTACCTCGCCTACGCCGACGCGGTGGCGCCCGATCAGCGGGCGGCGATGGGGGCGCTGGGCGCGCAGATCCAGGCGGCCGACTACGCGCCCGAGGCGGTGCGGGCCGGGGCCCGGGCTGCCCACGCTTCCGGCCAGATCGACGCCTTCAACCTGCTCTCTGTGCTGCACGTCGTCGCCAGCAGCCCCGCCGTGAAGGACTACGGCGAGGCCGCGCGCCTCATCGCCGAAAAAGAGGTGCTGGCGCTGCGGATGGGCGGGCCCGAGCTCGGCGGGCGCCTGGCCAGCGTGGAGCGCCACCGCGGCGCCTTGTCCTTCTTGCTCGGCAACTATGAGCAGGCCCTCGACTACTTCTCGCGGGCCTTCGAGCGCCAGCGCAGCGCCGGCAACCTCGCCAACGTCCTCAACGCCTTGATCCGCTTAGGAGATCGCGACGAGGCCGTGGAGCTGCTCGCCCAGGTGCGCGGCGGCCTACCGGCCCCCTTGGTGCGCGATCTCGAGCAGATGATCCTCACCGACCCCGATCTCGCCACCCTCCGCCGGGAGCTCCAATCATGACCGCCTTCTTCCCCGCCGTCTTTTTCAAGCTCTACGCGGCGCTCCAGGCCCTGATGTTCTCGGGCTTCTTGGCCGGACATTCGCTGCCGCCGGCCGCGGCGGAGGCCAGCGTGGCCGCCCCGCCCAGCGCCGCGCCCACCGCCGCGGAGGATGAAAAAGCGCCCGCCGCGGGCCCCTTTGGTCAAAGCCGCCTCTACGTGGGCTTCTAATGAGCCACGCTGCCCCGCCTCCGGGCGTGGGCGCCCAGGAGCCCCCGATGGCCAACCTCCACGACCCGCCGCCCGCCGCCCGCGCCCCCGCCGGCCCCGGCGAGGACATCCGCCCTGCCCTCGACGCCCTGCTGGCCGATCGCTCCGGCCCGGAGGCCCGCGCCTTGCTCACCTGCCTCAGCGCCTACGTCGAGCGCCGCGCCCGCCAGCGCGCCCGCGGCCGCTACGCCGACGTGCTCGGCGAGCCCGAGGTCGAAGAGTGCGTCAGCGAGGTCATGTTCGAGCTCGTCGCCGGCGCCTTGGCGGGCTTCCGCGGCGAGGGGCTGCACAGCCTGTTGGCCTACGTCCGCTGCGTGACCGACCGCGTGGTCTGGCGCGTCGCCAACCGCCGCATCCGCGAGCGCGAGCTGTTGGCCGGCCCGGCCGCCGAGGCCGTCAGCGCCTGGGTCCAGGCCCGCCCCGCGCCCGACGCCGGCCCCGAGCCCCTGCCCGACTGCCCCATGCCCGAGGCCGATCTCGAGTACCTGCGCGCCTTGCTCGCCGCCGGGGGCCGCGCCCGCTACGCCACCGCCGCCGGGGTCAGCCGCGCCGCCGTCACCCAGCGCGTCCAGCGCATCAAGCTGCGCATTGAGCGCCTCAGCGAAGACGAGCAGGCCGCCGCCCAGCGCTGGATCGAGCACGAGGCCGCCTTGGCCTCGGCCCGTCAGTAAGGCCCAGTCCACGCCCCTCGGCTGGGGGTCAAGGGCCCCGATCGGGCGCCGGACGCCGCTCCGCCTGGGCGTCGGCGGGTCCCCGGCCCGGGCCGCTGCGCGTCCCCTGGCCGCCCGCCTCGGCCGCCCGCCCTGCGGTCGGTCGGCGCCTTCGGCCCCCGCGGCCCGGCTGGCGCGCGCGCCCCCGCCCTTCAGCCCTTGCAGACCTTCTCGCCCCGCCGCACTGCGCCGCCCAGATCGTCCTCGGTGTCGCCGAGCGCCGTCACCAGCGCCCCCGTCAGCGCAGCGATCTCGACGAGATGAACGTAGTCGATGCGATCTTCGGTGTCACAATCCAAGTGGTAACACTCCGGGTCTTCGGTCCAGAAGAACAAGTAGGGCACGCCGCGCCGGCAGAAGGTGACGTTGTCGGACTCGTTGCTCCAGTCGCCCAAGCCGATGTTCAGGCTCGGGAAGTCGCCGACCAGGGCGTCGATGGCGCGGCGGCCGGGCGTGCCGTCCATGGTGCCGAGCGCGTACACGATGTCGGTCTGGCTGTAGCTGCCGACCATGTCGAGGTTGAGGTTGAAGACAACGTCCGCCGGGCTGATCTCGGAGGCTGAGGCCGTCACGAAGGCCTCGCTGCCCTCGAAGCCCGACTCCTCCGAGCCGAAGCCGGCGAAGATCACGGTGCGCCGCGGCCCGGGCCCGGCGGCCAAGGCCTGGGCCGCCGCCATCATCACCGCGAGGCCCGAGGCGTCGTCGTTGGCGCCGAGCCGCCCCCGCCCAAAGTGGTCTAGGTGGGCCGACACGAGCACGACCTCGTGGGCCACGCTGGCGTCGCGCCCCGGCAGCGCCGCGAGCACATTGGCGGTGGCGCGGCCCTTGTGGTCAACGAAGGGCTCCTGAAACTCGCCCGAGGCGAGCAGGGGCTCGAGGCCCAAGCAGGCGAAGCGCGCCTCGATGAGCCCCCGGGCCGCCGCGTCGCCGGGCGTGCCGGGCCGCCGCCCGTCCCACTCCGGCGAAGCGAGGCGCGAGATGTCGGCTTGAAGCGACGCTCTGGAGAAGGGGTCGCCGCTGCAGCCCGCCGCCGCCCCGGTGTCTCCGCCCCCATCGCTGGCGCCCCCGTCGCCCCCGTCGGCGCCCCCATCGGCGCCGCCGCCGGGCTTGGCCCCGCCGCCTCCGGTCGCGCAGGCCGTCAGGAGGAGCGCGGGCAGGAGAGCGGGCAGCAGCAAGGCGGTCAGAGCGGCGGGCTGGGCGTTCATTCGGGGCCTCCATGTGGCCCGTCCCGCTATCCCGGCGCGGGCGGGCGGTGGGTGGGCGTCCTTGGGTTTCGCGCCGACCGGTTGCGCGGTGATTGTCTGGGTTTCGCCTCGTGCGCGCGGATGTTGGGCGGCGGGCGGGGGGCTGCGATCGGGCGCGTCCAGCGGCACCGGCGGTTAGAGGAGCGGCCATGATTGGAGGTCCCCCGATGTCCGCCCCTGCCGCCCGCCCGTCGAGCCCCCGCGACCCCCGCCGGTCC
>CANHON010000244.1 GCA_947462115.1 Deltaproteobacteria bacterium
AGGCCCTCGAGCACCGACAGGTCGCGGGCCAGCACCGCCTGGTGCGAGGCCAAGGCGCGGTCGTTCTGCAGGTCGATGCTCGGCGTGTCGATGCCCACCAAAATAACGCCGCAGTCGGCCAAGTGGTGCACCAGCTCCGGCGAGAGGGCCGCGAAGTCTTCGTTCCAGGCCTCGGGGTCGGGGAAGGTGCCGGTGCGGAGCAGCAGGCGGGGCGCACGGGGCGCGCTCGGCAGATCGGACGGCAAGATCCGAGCGCCGCGGGCCACCTCCACCCGCATCAGCTCGCAGGGGCCGAGGTAAGGCCGCAGGTCACGGTCGGCGATGCCCGGCGCGCCGGCCCCGTAGTGGCTGGGGGCGTCGGCGTGAGCGCCGAGGTGCACGGTGCTCTCGATGGTGGACAGGTCGAGGTTGGCGCCCTCATCGATGCGGCACAGAAAGCGCTGCGAGAACGGCGTGTCACCCGGCCAGACCGCGAGGCGCGGGCTGATGCGCGGGCTCAGGTCGTAGATGCGGCCGGGCGCGCTCACGCTGGGCCCCGCGCCGCCGCCAAGACCTTGAATTCCACCGCGATCGGCGTCGGCAGCGCCCGGATGGCCAGCGTGGTGCGGGTGGCGCCGATGGGCCCAAAAACCTCGTTGTAGACCTCGTTGTAGCCGGCGAAGTCGCGGTCCATGTCCACGAGGAACACGGTCACGTCCAGCACGTCCGACAGCTCGCTGCCCGAGGCCACCAGCACCCGGCGCACGTTCTCGATGACCGCCCGGGTCTGGGCCCGGATGTCGTAGTCGAGCGGGCGGCCCTCGGCGTCGCGGATCGGCCCGCCGGGGATCGCATTGGTCCCCGGCTGCCGCGGCCCGACCCCCGAGAGGTACAGCAGCTCGCCGACCCGGCGGGCGTGGGGGTAGGCCCCGACCGGCTTGGGCGCCGTCTCGGTGGAGATGGCGGCGGTCGCGATCGACTGGGTCGCGATCGACTGGGTCGAGACCGGAGCCGCGGCGGCCACCGGCGCTGGCGGAGCGACAGCCGGGCGGCTGGTCGTCGGGATCGGCTTCGCTGGCGCTATTTTCGAAGAAGCTGGCACAGGGGCCGGCGCCGGGGGAGCCGCGGCGGCGGTCGGGGCCGGGCCGCCCGAGAGCACCCCGCGGTCGCCCCGGAACACGTCCACGTCGTCCTCGTCGAACTCCAGCTGGGCGGCGGCCGTGGCGTCGGGCCGCAGGGCGACGATCGCGCAGCCCGCGCCTTGAACGCCGGCATAGGCCAGCACATCGCCCCGGTAGCCGTTGTGCTGCCCGGCCACCGCGGCCAGCCACCACACGCCCTTGAGCTTGGCGTCGGCGCGCGCCTGGCCGGCGAAGCTGCGGGCGAGCTGGCTCACGTCTTCGAGGCGGCCCTCGGCGAACAGCTCGAGCAGCTTGTGGTTCCACTCGTCGTCTTGGCGCGAGCTGACGCGATCTTGGTCGAAGGGCACCGGCCGGGCGAACACCCGGCTCGTGAGGTTGCTCACCGCCACCACCACCACCCGCTTGCCCGAGGCGACAATGGCGTCGCCCACCGCCTTTCCGAGCACGATGGTCTCGGCGCGGTCGGCGTAGACGTTGCAGGAGACGATGGCGGCGGGGAGGGCGTCCTCGGGGTCGAGCAGGCGCTTGGCGACGAGGGTGCCAGTGTCGATCGGAAAGCCCCGGTAGTTCACCGTGCGGGCGTGAAGGCCCCGGCGCCCTGCGGCGGCCACCACGGCCTCGGTGAAGGGCACATCGACCGGGAAGCTGTAGGGGATGCTGCCGAGCGCGTGGAATTCTTCGTCCACGTGGGTCCAGGTGGGGCGCGGGTCTCCTTGGAGCAGGTGGCCCAAGATGCTGTGCCAGGCCACGCTGTAAATGACGATGAGGTCGGGCTTCAGCTCGGCGATCCGTCGACGGGCCTCGGCGTAGCCCGCGGCCAAGGCGGCCACGCCGGGGCTCGCGTCGGGGCAGAGCAGCGGGTGGGGCATGCGGGGCAGGAGCAGGGCCAGCTCGACGCGACCGCCGCCAGCCGAGGGGTTCGCCGTCATTTGGCCTCCACGGGGGGCACCCAGCCGACGATGGCGTTGCCCGTGCCGATGACCGTGCCGTAGCCGTAGAGCTCGCCGGGGTACTCGGGGAAGCCCAGCGCCGAGAGCAGCCAGGTGAGGCTGCCGTCTTTGCACTCGGAGATGGCTCCGTCAATAAAATCAGGCATCTCTGCGATGAGCTGCCGGGTCTTGCCGGCGCGCATGAGCCCGATGACCCGCATGTCCCACAGGTATTGGCCGTGGTGGTAGATGTGCTCGTGGCTCATGTCTTCGGGGATGGCCGGCTCTTCGGTGAAGTGGCGGTGGCTCAGGCTGTTGCTGGCGAGCACCAGGGCGCGGCGGCCGGTCTTCTCGATGGCGCGGCGGGTGGCCTCGCCCAAGCGCACCTGAAGCTGCTCCCCCACTTCGTTCCCGAAGTCAAAGTGCGCCCGGTTGGACGAGAGCACGACGATGGGCAGGTCCCAGGCCGGGCGGCTCAGGTGGCAGGAGATGATGGCGCCGTAGTCGACCCGAAAGTCCGGGTTGCGCATGGCCTGCATCTCGAGGCCCGCGGCCCGGCCCTCTTCGAGGATGGCCTCAGCCAGCGCCACATCGACCCGAAGGTCGTAGGTGTACCGAAAGAGGTGCGGGAAGATCGGGTCCACCGACAGGCCCTTGAACTCCGGCACGGCGAGCACGTGGGTGCCCTGCGTGGTCTTCCAGTGCGGGCTGTGCACGACAATGACGTCGAACACCTTGTTCTCGTAGTCGCGCCGCAGCCGCTCATAGCCCCAGCGCAGCACCTCCCAGCCGCACTCGGCGCGGGGCTCGTTCTGGGGCGGGTTCTCGGCGTAGACCAGGTGCGGCGGGTGCGGGGCCAGCACACCGGCGACGATGCGGCCCGGCGGGGCAGCGGTGGGCGGGGCAGACATCGATCCTCCGGCCGAAGGGGGGCGGCGCGAGGCTACCACCGCCCGCCCGCTCCGCCGACCGACCCGCCGAGCTTGACGTGGCCTGCGCTATTTTCCCGCTTCGGCCTGGGCAAAGGGCTTGGCGCCGGGCGGCCCGAAGATCACCTTGAGCGCCGGCAGCAGCCCGCCGGCGGCCACCGCGTCGCGGGCCAAGGTCAGGGGCTCCTCAAAGGCGATGATCAGCGGGTTGTAGCTGCGCATCGGCCGGACGGTGCCGTAGTCCACCGGCCCATCTTCGGCGGTGAACGTGCCGAACAGCCGATCCCAGATGATGAAGATGCCGGCGTAGTTGCGATCGAGGTGCTGGGGGCTGCGGCCGTGGTGCACCCGGTGGTGGCTGGCGGTGTTGAACACGAGGCCGAGCGGGCCGGAGCGCCCGCCGAGCTCGGTGTGCAGCCCGAACTGGTAGAGCAGCGAGATGGCGTGCTGCAGCAGGATCATCTCGACCGGCACGCCGAGCAGGGCGATGGGCCCCCAGAACAGCGGCTGGTAGAACATCTCGCCCCAGCTCTGGCGGAGCGCCGTGCTCAGGTTGTAGTGCTCGCTGCTGTGGTGGGTGTGGTGGGCCGCCCAGAACAGCCGCACCACGTGGCCCGCCCGGTGGAACCAGTAGAAGGTGAAGTCGTCGGCGAACAGCAGGCACAGGTAGGCCAGCGGGCCGGGCAAGGCCGCCCAAACGTTGATGATTGGATGACCAGACAAAAACGTATACAGCGGCACCACCACCAAAAGCCGCCAGAACACGTCAATGACCATGAAGCCCAGGCCCATCGAGATGCTGCCGAGGCTGTCCTTCCAGGTGTAGCCCTTCACGTCGCTGCGGCCGCGCACCAGCAGCGCCTCGGCGAGCATCGACAGGCTAAAGACCGGGATGGCGGCCAGGAATACGACTTCGGGGTCCATCGCGGTCTCCAGGGGTGGCGGGGGCGGAGCACCGGCGCGCGGGGCGCCTCAGCGGCGGGCGAGCTCGCCGAGGGTCTGGATGGCCTTGGCGTGGCAGGCCTTCCAGCCGGGCTGCACCTTGTTGAAGTAGGCCCGGCGGAACGGGAAGGGCGGGGCGGCGACCCAGGTCTTGAGCTCGACGGCGGTGCCGGCGGCGCCCAGCGGCGTCAGCGTCCAGGTCTGGATGAAGCCCTTCTTTCCGGCGTGGTCGAGGTCCACCCGCCCGGGGAAGGCCGGCTCCATGCGCGGGGCGTCGGCCCGGCTGAGCGAGGCCTGAAGGGGCCGCTGCCACGAGCCCACCGTGACCACGAGCTCAGCCTTGGCGCCCACGCCGGTCGCCGGGCTGCCCACCGCCCAGTCGGCCCCGCAATTGCCCATCCACACGGCTTGGTGCACGCGCAGATCGCTGAGCTGGGCGAACAGCACGTCGGCCGGGACCGGCAGCTCGGCCTTGGCGACGACGTCGCTGGGCGGCCAAGTCTTGGCCGAGGCGGCGGTGGGCGCGCTGAGCCCGACGACGAAAACAGCGCTGAGCAAACCAAACAGGGGGCGAAGGCGGATCATCTTGGCTCCGAAGGGGCGGCGGCGCGGGCGGCGCGCACAAAACTCATCATGTTGTCGGGCAGGGTGTGGGCCGAGAGCGCGCGGGCCACGCTGTCGGGCACGCTGCCGCCGGGGTCCGACACGGTCGTATACACGAGGGTGGCGCCGCCGCCGGCCTCGGGCACGAGCTCCCAGCAGCCGTGGCTCATCGGCACCTCGGTGGCGGCGGGGTAGCGCCCGAGGATGCCCGCGCGCACCTCCGCGGCCTCGCCCGCGCGCACCACGCTCCAGCAGCGGCGGTGGTGGCCGGCCTGGCCGCCCAGGTCGCGCTCCTCGAGCGCGTCGGCGATCCAGAAGCGCTGGGCGCTGGCCACGAGCGGCGGCGGCTTCATCACCTGATAGAACTGGCTGCTGCTGCCTTTTCGCCACACCGTCTTGGACTCCGCCAGCGCGCTGCCCACCGCATGGTGGCCGTCGATGCGGTTGATCACCCGCCACAGCGTCGCGGGATCAACGTCTGTGGGCACCTTCAGCACGCCCTTGAAGGCGGTGTGCGGCAGGCTGCTGAGCGCCCGGGCGTAGACCGTCACCGGCGGATCGTCGCCCTGCTCCCGGAGCGCCCAGCCCGACGCCTTTCTCAGCTCGGCGTGCACCGCGCTGTCGAGCCCAGCCGCCGCCGGCCGCGCGAGCCCCGCGCCGAGCAGCAGCCCCACCAGCCCTGCACACCCAAAATGACGCGCCCAGGCCCAACCAGCGGGCGGAGCGGGGAGCGGGCGGGCAGGGCAGCGCGGGCGCAAGTGAACCTCCAAGGGCGGAGCCGACGGTAGCACGGGCCTGGCGCGGCCGCGGGGGCGGCGACGCGCTTCGCTGACGACCGAGCGCGAGGTGACCCCGATGAGCCGCGGGGGGCCTTGCCGTGGCCACGAAGCTCTGCCTATGGTCTTCCGCCGCCGAACCGCGTCCCGACGTCCCGCCCGCAAAGGAAACGGCCCATGAGCACCCCTCCCCTCCCGTCCCCTCGCCTGCCCCGCGACCGCTACCTCGATCTGCCCGAGATTGACGTGTGGGGCGCTGCCCTCGTCGAGGCTCACCCTGGGCTGCTGCGCCGCGAGATCATCGGCCACAGCGGCGAGGGGCGGCCGATCTGGCTCTATACGCTCGGCCGGCTCGACGGCGCCGAGGACCACCGGCCGGCCTTCTGGGTTGATGGCGGCACGCACTGCGCCGAGTGGGCGGGCGTGTCGGCGGCGGTGGACGGGCTGCAGCGCTGGCTGGACGCGGCGGTGGCCGGCGGGCCGATGTTGGATTGGCTTGGGCAGCACACCATCTATGTGGCGCCCTGCGTGAGCCCCGACGGCTACGCGGCGATGCGGGCGGGCGCGCCCTATACGCGCTCGACGCTGGAGCGCGCGCCGGACGGCACCGTCGAGGCGGGCTGGACGCCCCGCGACTTGACGGGCGACGGCGTGGTGCGGCTGCTGCGCTGGCGCCACCCGGCCGGGCCCTTCGTGGTCGACGCCGAGCAGCCCCTGCACATGCGCGCCCGTCGCCTCGACGACGACCCGGCAGACGCCTTTTTCGTCGCCGAGGAGGGCCAGTTCGAGCTGTGGGACGGCGCGTGCTGGCGGGCCGCGCCCCGCAAGCACGGCCTCGATCTAAACCGGAACTTCCCCGGCGACTGGGCGCCGCGCTCGGGCTTTGGCATGCACAGCGGGGCCTTCCCCGGCAGCGCGCCCGAGGCCCGGGCCATGCTCGAGGCGGTGGCCGCCCGACCCAACATTGGGGCGGCCATCACCCACCATACGTTCTCGGGGGTGCTGCTGATCCAACCCTACCGCGCCGACTCGGTGCTCGGCGAGAGCGACCTGCTGCGCGTCAAAGCGCTCGCCCACGACGCCGTGCGCGGCACCCGCTACGCCGCCGTTCCGGTGCACCCCGACTTCGCCTACGACCCCAAGGCGGCCATCGGCGGCGTGTGGGCGGATACGCTCTCGACCGTCTTTGGCCTGCCCGCCTACACCCTCGAGATCTGGGACCCCTTCGCCGCCGCTGGCGTCACGCCCGCCCACCGCGGCCGCTTCTTCCGCGAGCCCGAGCCGGCCGTGCTGCAAGCGCTGGTGCGGCGCTTCGCCGACGCGCCCGGCACCGCGCCCTGGGCGGCCTTCGACCACCCCCAGCTCGGCCCGGTGGAGATCGGCGGCCTCGACCTGCAGCGCACCGTGCGCAACCCGCCGGAGGACCTGCTCGCCGAGGAGCTCGACCAGGTCTTCACCATCGTCGATCGCGCGCGCCGGGCCCTGCCGCGGCTCGAGGTGCAGATCACCGTTGTGCCCCTGGGCCCCGACCACGCTGAGATCAGCGTGCAGATCGACAACCTCGGGTTCTTGCCCACCGCGGGGCTCGACCGCGGCGCGGCCATCGGTCGGGCGCCGGCCCTGCGCCTCGAGGTCGAGGGCCACCCGCCGGCGGCGCTCGGCCAGCTCGAGGGCTGGGGCTGCGCCCGGGTCGGCGCGGCGAGCTTGCCCTTGCTGCCGGCGCTCTCGCAGGGCGGCAGCCGGCTGCTGCACCGGGCGGTCGTCGCCGGCCCGGG
>CANHON010000245.1 GCA_947462115.1 Deltaproteobacteria bacterium
GACCGACCCCAACCCGAAGGCTGGTGAGCGATGCTCAAGTGGCCGTGTGGCCTGGGCAGGTGGCGCCGTCCTCGTGCGCCTCATGGCGTCCTGGACAGCGACTTGAGCCCAACGCGAGACCCCCGAAGGAGCGCACCGCGGCGTCGGCGGCGGACCGCTTCAACCCCCGCAGTCTATGCGGCCCCCTATCGACTGGCAAGGCCGCCTCGCTCGAATATTCGATTTTTTCTTCGCAGGGGGCGAGATCGCCGACGGGCGCGGCTCCTTAGATCACCTCCCGGAGGACGAGCGCCTTGTAGGCCCAGCCTGCCGCCATGCCCAGCAGCGTGAGGACCGCGAGCGGCACCTCGTGGGCCAAGGCCCAGTCCAGCAGGCGCCGCCACCGCCCGCCGCCCAGCAGCGCGTCCGCCCACCCCACGCTCGCGAGCACCAGGGTGGCCCCAAACAGCGCGACGCCGAAGGGCTGGGTGCGGAGCGCTTCGAGGGGCGAGAGGTGGGCCATGTGCGAGAAGGTCGTCGTCATGCCGCACATCGGGCAGGGCCAGCCGGTGGCCATCAGCACCGAGCAGCCGCTGAGGCCGAGCTGCATGTGCGTGCCCACCCCTTCTGCCGCGGGCTCCAGCCAGGCCGCCACGCCCAGCACCGCCGTGGATGGAGCCCCCAAAATGACCCCCACGACGCGATCCTGAACCGGAGCGCCCAGGGTCTCCCACCGCCGCCGCAGCGCTTGGCTGGGCGCCGCGCTCACGCTTCGCCCTCCACGGGCAGGGCGGCCTCCAGCATCGCCGCGAGCGACGCGGCCTCCCGGTCCAGCTCGCCGAGGCGCTCGCTCGTGCGGCCGCGCATGCGCCGAAGCTCGCCCGTCAAGCTCAGCGCGGTGAGCAGCGCGATGGTGTACTCGTCAAAGGACCGGGTGCGGCTGGCGACCTCGGCGAGGCGGGTGTCGAGCTCGGCGGCGACCGAGCGCACATCTTCTTCGGAGTCATCGCCCCGCACGGTGTATTGGCGGCCACGAATGGTGATCCGGACTTGCATGGGGGCTCCTGATTGCGGCTCCGGGGAGCCCGCGGGGTTCGACCAGCGGCGCGCGGCCGCGGCGGTGCGCAAGGCACACCGCTTATCCGACGAGGGCCTCCACAAAGGCGGCGGGGTCGAAGTCGCGGAGGTCATCCACGCCCTCGCCGAGGCCCACCAGCTTCACGTCCAGGCCCAGCTCCTCCTTGATCGCCACCACGACGCCACCCTTGGCGGTGCCGTCGAGCTTGGTGAGGGCCACGCCGGTGACGCCGACCACCGCCTTGAAGATTCGGGCTTGGCTCATGGCGTTCTGGCCGCTCGTGCCGTCCAGGACCAGCAGGACCTCGTCGGGGCCCCGGGCGACGGACTTCTTCATCACCCGCAGCACCTTGGCGAGCTGATCCATCAGCGTGGCCTGGGCCTGCAGGCGGCCGGCGGTGTCGCAGATCACCACATCTGCGCCGCGGGCCTTGCCGGCCTCCAGCGCGTCGAAGATGACGGCCGCGGGATCGGCGCCCTCCTGGTGCGCGATGACGGTGGCGCGGGAGCGCTCGCCCCACACCTGGAGCTGCTCGATGGCGCCGGCGCGGAAGGTGTCTCCGGCGGCCAGCAGCACCTTTTTGCCTGCGGCGGTATAGCGGGCGGCGAGCTTCCCGATGGTGGTGGTCTTGCCGCTGCCATTGACGCCCACCACGAGGATCACCAGCGGGAGCTCCGGCGCGGCGGCGGCGATCGCGGCGGGCGGACCGAGGCGCTGCTTGAGCTCCTCCTTGAGGGCCGACCGCAAGCTCGGCCCGTCGAAGCTGCGCCCGACGCGCTTGCGCACCCCCGCCACGAGCAGGCCAGCGGTCTTGCTGCCCACGTCCGCGCCGATGAGCGCCTCCTCCAGCTGCTCGAAAGCAGCGTCGGCGGAGCTGTTCCCGAGGCCAAGCAGCCGAGCGGCCAGTGCCTCCCGGCTCCGCGCGAAGCCCGCGAAGAAGCCCCCGACCGGGGCCGGCGCGTCCTCGATGGCCGCGGGCTTGGACCGCCCCCGGAGCGCGAAGCCGAGGACCACGACAAGCCCCACCAGCGCAGCGACGCCGCCGATCAACACGCCTGGCTCGACAGGCAATTCCATGCCTACTCCTCACGACCCGCAGGTCGCGCGCGCGGCCCAGCGGTCGCGATCAGTCGATCTGCACCGTCACCAGCCGAGAGACGCCTGGGGCCACCATGGTCACGCCGTAGAGCGTGTCCATGCACTCCATCGTCTTTTTGTTGTGGGTGATGACGATGAACTGGGACAGCGAGCTCATATCCGAGAGCATCGCGTTGAACCGCGCGCCGTTCGCCTCATCGAGGGGGGCGTCCACCTCGTCGAGCAAGCAGAAGGGCGAGGGCCGCACCCGGAACAGGGAGAAGATCAACGCGATGGCCACCATCGCGGTCTCGCCGCCGCTCAGCAAGGACAAGGCCTGGGCCTTCTTGCCCGGCGGCTGGACGTAGACCTCAATGCCGGTCTCCAGCAGATCTTCTTCGTCGGTGAGCCGCAGCAGCGCCTTCCCGCCGCCCACCAGCCGGGGGTAGAGGTCTTGGAAGATGCCATCCACCCGGTCGAAGGTCTCGCGGAAGCGGTCGCGGCACAGGCGGTTGAGCCGGGCGATGGTGCCGCGGATGGAGCGCACCGACCGCTCAAGGTCCGCGCGCTGGCCATCCAGCTCCGCGAAGCGCTCGCTGACGTCTCGGTACTCTTGGAGGGCGACGAGGTTGACCTCGCCGAGCCGCTGAAGGGCCCGCTTGGCCTTGGCGAGCTTGTCGGTCCAGGCCTCGTGCAGCGCGGCGTCGTCGAGCATCGACGGCACCACCCGCAGGTCCTCCACCTCGGCCTCATCGTCGGCCCGCCGGGCCTCTTCAGGCAGATCGTCGGCCCGAAGCGACGGATCCGCCTCGATGACCACGTGCCCGTTGCGGTGAAGGCGGTCGAGCAGGCCCGCCGGGCCGATCTCGTAGCGCTCCTCCATCGACTCGCGGATCCGGCTGAGCTGCTCTTTGACCTGCGCCAGCTGCTGCTCGACCTCTTGGAGCGTCCGCACCGCCTCCTCGCGGCGGCTGCGGACCTCGCCCAGCGTCGCCTCGTCGCTGCGCACTTGATCGCGGAGGACCTTGGCGGTGGCTTGGTCTTCGTCGAGCTGCCCGCGGTGGCCGTCTTGTTCGGCCTCCACCGCGCCGATCGACTCGCCGAGCCGCACGTCATCGGCCTCCAGCTCGGCGATCCGGCGGACCGCCTCGTCGAGCCCCTGGGCCGCGCGCTGCTGTTGGGCGGCGGAGCTGTCGCGGGCCGCCGCCACCGCCTGCTCGGTGCGGCGCAGCCCGAGGAGGCGCTCCCGCAGGCCCGCGCCCTCGGCCGCCCGCGCGCCCACGGCCTCGCGGGTGCGATCGGCGGCCAAAACCTCGCCAGCCAGCGCCGACTGCTCCTCCAGCAGCAGCTTCTCGGCCTTGGACTGGGCCTCTTCGGCGGCGGCCTTGCGGGTCCGCAGCTCGCGCTCGCGCTGCTCCAAGGCCTCGAAGGCGCTCATCACCTCGTTGGCCTCGGCCGCCACCCGCCGCGCCTCGCCTTCAATGCGCTGCACCTGCTTCTCGGTGTCTTGGCGCTGCCGCGCAGCCTCGCGCACCGCGAGCTCGGCCTCGCCGACCAGCCGACGGGCGGCCTCGTGGGCCTCCCGGGCGGCCTCGGCGGCGGCGTGGGCGGCGTCCCGCGCGGCGCGGGCCTCCAGCAGCGCTTGACGGGCGGCGGTGGTCTTGAGCTCGGCGGCCTGGACCTCCACCATCAGCTCGGTGATCTCCCGCTTCCGGGCCAAGCGCCCCGCGCCGGCCGAGCCCGGGGGCCCGAGCCGAAGCCGGCCTTGGCCGTCCACCGCCGCGTGCTGACCGCGCTCCAACACCGCCGCGCGCCGGGCGTCGCCGGCCGCCAGCAGGGCGTCGAGGGAGGGCGCGCGCTCACACCGGGCCATCACCGCGCCGAGCGCCAGCAGCCCATCTTCGCCGGTGGCCAGCGCCGCGAGCCAGGGCTCCTCCACCGGCTGGGCTTGGCTGAGCACCAGCACGTCGAGCCGCCCGCCCGTGGCGCGGGCCACCGCGGCCGCAACGGCGCTGTCGGGGGCGATCACCGCGTCCAGGGCGTCGCCAAGCGCGGCGGCCACCGCCAAGTCGAGCTCGGCGGGCACGCTCAGCAGGTCGGCGAGGGTGCCGCGCACGCCCGGCACACCGAGGGCGGCGCGGGCGGCGTCTTCGAGCCCGCTGCGGTCGGCCTGAAGGGCCTTGAGCGAGTCGACCTTGGCGCGCAGGCGGGCCTCTTCGCGCTCGGCTTGGCTGAGCTGACCTTCGGCTTCGCGCACGGCCCGACCGGCGCGGGCGCGGCCCTCTTCGGCCCGCTCCACCGAGAGGCGCGCGCTCTCCACACCCTGCTTGACGTCAATCACGCGCGCAGACGCCGCGGCCTCGGCCTCCACCGCGATCAGGGCCTGGGCCCGCAGCTCGCTGAGCACCGTGTCCGCGTCGAGGGTGCGCTCGCCGAGCCGGGCCTCACGCTGGCGGAGGTCGTCGCGCCGCGTCACGCAGGAGCGCAGTTCAGCCTCGGACTGCGTGATCGTGCGAACGTGCTGCATCACGGTGTTCTTGCCGACGTCGATGCGGCTGCGCCGGGCCCGGGCCGCGGCCTCCACCTCCCGCTGCTCGGACCGGAGGCTCTCCAGATCGGCCTCGATCTCGGCCAACAGGCGCTCGGCCTCCTGCCGCTCCCGCTGCACCGTCGCGACCCGCGCCGCCGCCTCGGCCACCGCCGCCTCGGCCGCCGCCCGCTGCTCTTCGAGCTCCCCGCGGCGACCGCGCAGCTCCTCGCGCTCCTTGCGCTGGTACTGCCGGGCGGACTCGAGCTCCCGCCGGCTCGCCTCGAGTTCGGCGAGTCGGTCGCGCAGCTTGCCGATGCGCTCGTCGAGCACCTCTAGGCGCGCCCGGCCCGCGGTCACCGAGGCCTCGCGGCGCTCGAGCTCCCGCGACAGCGTGCGCTCGGTGGCCTGGGCCGCGCGCGACCGCTCCGCCAGGACCCGGCGGTCCTCGGTGCCCGCCGCGAACCGACACAGGCCCAAGAACAGGTCGCCTTGGCGGACCAGGGCCGACAGCCGGCGGAACTTGACGGCCTTTCCGACCTGCTTTTCGAGCTCACGGAGGCGCGCCGCGAGGCCGTCGACCACGTCGCTGGCGCGGCCGAGGTTCTGCAGGGTGCTCTCGAGGTGCTGCTCGGCCTCCTTACGGCGGGCCTTGTAGCGAGAGATCCCGGCCGCCTCTTCGATCAGCGAGCGCCGCTCCTCCGGCCGGGCGCGCACGATCTCGCCGATCCGGCCCTGCTCGATCACCGAGTAGAGCGGGTTGGCGGCGCCCGAGTCGAGGAACAGGTCCTGGACGTCCTTGAGGCGGACCTTCTGCTGGTTGATCAGGTACTCGCTGGAGCCGTCCCGGTGCAGCTTGCGGGTGACCTGCAGCTCGGAGAGCCGCGAGAATTCCCCAGGAAAGGGCTCATCTTCGGCCGAGAAGTAGAGCGTGACCTCGGCGGAGCCCATCGGGCCCCGGTCGGCCGAGCCCGCGAAGATGACGTCCTGCATGGCCTGGCCGCGGAGCCGGGTCGGCCGCTGCTCGCCCAAACACCAGCGAACGGCGTCCACCACGTTGGACTTGCCGCAGCCGTTGGGCCCGACCACGCCCGAGATGCCCGCGCCAAAGGAGAGGACCGTGCGGTCGGGGAAGGACTTGAAGCCGTGGAGCTCCAGCTTTCGGATCTGCATCGGGAGGCGGGGGGCGTCGGGTGAAGGAGGCCAGAGGGAGGCGAGCTCCCCGTGGAGGCGGCGCCCGGAGGCGACCTGGACCGTATCACGCCGCCCGGATCAGGGCCCTGGCGGCCCGCGGCCCGGCCCCGCCGCGGCGGCCTCGGCCAGCAGCAGCCGGGTGAGGCGCAGGTACTCCTCGTGCCCGTGGGCGATCCAGCTCGCGATCTCATCGGGCCGAAGCTGCCGAACGACCCGCGCCGGGACCCCCATCACCATCGAGCCGGCGGGGATGCGCTTCCCGGCGCCCACCACGGCGCCCGCGCCGATCACGCAGTGGCGCTCGACCACGGCCCCGTCGAGCACGATGGCGCCCATACCGATGAGCACGTCATCTTCGACGACGCAGCCGTGCAGGATGGCCCGGTGGCCTACGGTGACGCGGGCGCCCACGACCGTATGGCTGAGGCCGCGGGTGGCGTGGAGCACCGCGCCGTCCTGGATGCTCGACTCGGCGCCCACCCGGAGGCTGCCCTGGTCGCCCCGGAGCACCACCGTGGGCCAGATGCTCGCGCCGGCCTCGACGACGACATCGCCGATGATGACGGCGCTTCGGTGGCACCACGCGGTCGGATCGACCGCCGGCCACACCCCGTCCCAGGGCTCCAGGCGGGCGCCGCCCGGGGCCAGCCGCTCGTCTGGGCCGCCAGGGGCCGCCGATGACTGGAGTGTTCCGTCTCCCCTGCCCTGCTCCACCGACACAGCGCCTCCTCCCCCGCCGGTGCAATGGCGGGCCACGCCCCGGCGTAGCGCGGCGCGGAGGACCGACCCATGTCCAGCACGGAGTCCAACGCGCTCATCGTCCGCAAGAAGCTCAGCATGGCCTATGTGCTGTGGGCAGCTGGCTTCTTTGGCTTCGCGGGCCTGCACCGCATCTACATGGGGCGGCCGATCTCCGGCGTTCTGTGGCTGATGACGCTCGGCTTGTGCGGCGTCGGCCAGCTCATCGACCTGATGTTCATGCCGCGCATGATCGAGGACACGATCGAGGGTCGGGGCTGGTAGGCGCAGCGATCGCCTACTGCGCGTCATTCTCCGGAGGACGCAGCGCCCAGCCGTTGATGAACCGCTCGCCCATCGGCAGGCTCACCGGCGCGTAGAGCTCGAGGAAGGTCGGCCCGAAGACGCCCGGGTCCGGCAGCGCCAAGGGGTCGGCGCTGATGAGGTCCCGCTCGGTCAAGATGAGCGAGGGCCTC
>CANHON010000246.1 GCA_947462115.1 Deltaproteobacteria bacterium
AGGGTGGAGGGCGACCACAGGGCGATGGCCGGCGGGGCGGCCCCGGTCACCGACTGGCCGGGCGGGCTCACCGGGGCCCCTTCGCGCTGCGGTGCAGGGTGCGACCGCTGCGAATACCGTCCAGCCCGCTGCACACACCATCAAGCATGCTGCGCACCGCCTCCCATCCGTTGCGATCGGGTCCCCAACGGCTGCGTGTGGATCCGATGCTGCTGCGCCATACTCCCTGGGCGTTGCGCGTCATCTCCGAACCACGACACCCACCAAAACAGCCATCCGCACGGCATCTCCGCCCCAGACCCGGCGCCACGCTCCCCCGCATGCCCTGCCCCCTCGCCCACGGTGGGGCACGCCGGCCGACTAAGCCGGCAGGCGGCGGATCACCCGAAGGTCGCGCCGCGCCGGCGCCCAGGTCGGCGGTCGGTCGGGTCCGCTGGCGATCGGCCGCAGCGGGCGATCTTCGGCCCAGGGCGCGCGCAGGCGGGTCCGGGTGTGGAGCTGGCGGCCGTCCGGCAAGACGACGCTGCGCTCCACCCACCGCTCCAAGGAGGCGCCCCCCATGGCCGCCGCCGCGAGGCCCTCGGGGCTCAGCCGGCAGCGGCGCGGCCCGGTCGGCCCCGGCAGGATCAGCCGCAGCTCATCGACGTCGCCGAGCAGCGCCGCGCCCGCCCGCAAGGCCGGGGGTCCTTCGGTCCGCAGCGCCGCGGCCTGGTGCCAGCCGTCGGCGGCGATCCCGGCCTCGCGCCAGCTCAGCTCTGCCCAAACCCGCTCGGGCTCGTCGATCACCGCGCGGTGCTGCCCCGCCTCGGCGCGCCAGGGCAGCGCCACCTCGGCGCTCAGCTCCACCCGGAGCGCCGACGCGATCGGCGCGCCCCGCAGCGGGCCCTCCACCGCGCAGCCGTCCACCTCCGGCGCGCTCACCGGCGCGGCCGCCGCCCGAAGCCGCAGGGGCCCCACCCGCCGCCCGCTCGGCCCGACCTCCGCGAAGGCCTCCACCAAAATAACGTCTGATGGGTCATGTTCAGCGATCGGCTGCGGGGCTGGCCCGCCCGCGCCGCCCGCGCTCCACGCCCCGGCCGCGGCGCCGAGCGCCAAGCCGAGCCCCAGCGCGCCCCCTCTCCCCCAGCTCGTCGGCATCGCGCCCTCCCTGCCCGCCCAGCGGATCGACGGCGCCTGGACCTGAGGCCCTGCGCGGGATCGCCGTCCAGGTGGGACACCTCGGGCCGCCTCCGCCGCCCACCCCGCGGGCCCCGCCGCCCAGCCGCCGGCCGGTGTGTGGCGAAGCGGGTGCGAAACAGATAATGAATGAGCGTTCATTCAGTGTCGGCGGGCCCGAAGCTCCGCCCGAGGCCGCCCGGCCCCGCCGCGCCCCGCGCCCCCCGCCGCCGACGGCCCATCCATCCACGCCTCCACCGCGCCACCCGAGGGAACCATGAGCAGCACCGTCTTTAGCGCCGATATGCGCGACATCCGCTTCGTCCTCCACGAGGTGCTCGGCGCCTCGGCCGCGCTCAAGGCCTTCGAGGCCCACGCCGACCTCGACGTCGAGCTCATCGACTCGATGCTCGACACCGCCTACGACGTGGCCCGCAACCAGCTCCACCCGCTCAACCGGGTCGGCGACCGCGAGGGCGTCACCCTCAAGGACAACGCCGTCACCACGCCCACCGGCTTCAAAGAGACCTTCGTCGAGCTCGCCGCTGGCGGCTGGATCGGCATCTCGGCCAGCGCGGCCCACGGCGGCATGGCCCTGCCCCACATCATGGACATCTGCACCGGCGAGCTGTTCACCGGCGCGGCCCCGGCCTTCGTGATGTACCCGGGCCTCACCAAGGCGGCGGCCAACCTGCTCGCCATCTTCGGGCCCGAAGACAAGCGCGACCTCTGCTGCACCAACATGTTCAGCGGCAAGTGGGGCGGCACCATGTGCCTCACCGAGCCCGGCGCCGGCTCCGACGTCGGCAGCAACACCACCCGCGCCACCCCCACCGACGAGCCCGGGGTCTTCCACCTCGAGGGCGAGAAGATCTGGATCTCCGGCGGCGACCACGATCTCTCGGAGAACATCATCCACTTGGTGCTCGCCCGCACCCCCGGCGCGCCGGCCGGCACCAAGGGCCTGTCCATCTTCCTCGTGCCCAAGTTTGAGTTCGACGCCGAGGGCAACCTGGGCGCGCGCAACGGCATCTACGTCGAGGGCATCGAGCACAAGATGGGCATCAACGGCAGCGCCACCTGCGCCATCGCGCTCGGCGCCCGCCACGCCTGCAAGGGCTGGCTCATCGGCGAGCACGGCCAGGGCATGGCCATCATGTTCCACATGATGAACGAGGCGCGCATCGCGGTCGGCGTGCAGGGCCTGTCCGCCGCCGCCGCCGGCTACCAGTACGCCAAGGCCTTCGCCGCCGAGCGCATCCAAGGCGTCAGCATCAAAGACTTCGGCAACGCCGCGGCGCCCAAGGTCACCATCAACCAGCACCCCAACGTCCGCCGCATGCTGATGTGGCAGAAGGTGCACGTCGAGGCCCTCCGCGCCCTGATCTACGACACCACCCTCAAGGCCGACATCGCCCACCAGACCACCGACGCCGACAAAAAGCGCGAGCTGGACGGTCATGTCGAGCTGATGACCCCCATCGTCAAGTCCTACGCCAGCGACAAGGGCTTCGAGAGCGCTGTTTTGGCCGTTCAGGTCTTCGGCGGCAGCGGCTACACCCAGGAGTACCCGGTCGAGCAGATCGTGCGCGACACCAAGATCAGCAGCATCTACGAGGGCACCAACGGCATCCAGGCCATGGACCTGCTCGGCCGCAAGATGCGCAAGGGCTCCGGCGTCCTGTTCATGAACTGGCTGGGCTGGGCCGGCGAGGAGCTCGACCGCTGCCGCGTTCACGCCGAGCTCGCCCCCTTGGTGGCCAGCTTTGAGAAGGCCCGCGACAGCCTCGGCAACAGCGCCATGCACCTCGGGGGCCTCGGCATGGAGGGCCGCCTCGACGCCGCCATGCTCCAGTCGAAGAACTTCCTCGACCAGTTCGGCAACGTCATCTTGGGCCTCTACTCGCTGCAGCAGGCGCGGGTCGCCCTCGAGAAGCTCGCCGCCGGCGCCAATGACGACGACCAGGTCTTCTACAAGGGCAAGCTGCTCAACGCCCGCTTCTACACCGCCCAGGTGCTGCCGGTCGCCCTCGCCCTCGGCAAGGTCATCACCGGCAACGACGAGAGCTGCTTCGACGACAGCCTTTTCGCCTAAGCATACTTGAAACATACGCTGTTTTCCGTACACCGCGCAGCCATTACGGAAAACAGCGTACACTCGTCCCCTGGGCGGCCCGGCTCCGCCGTCGGGCGCGCGTTGGGCTCGGCGGGGCCCTCGGTCGGCGCCGCGGTCGCCGCCCGCCCGCCTCGGTCGGCCCTGCGGTCCGACCGGCTCCGCCGCCCGCGGGCCCCCTGCCGCGCTGCCCCCGCCCCCGTCCGCCCGCCCCCGTCCGCCCAAGCCCGTCCATGAGAGCTTCGCGATGCAGTCCTTCCACGGCCGCGCGCTGCCGCCGGAGCTGCCGGCGCTCCCCTCGCCCGCCGGCCGGGCGCTCTTTCAACAAGCCCTCCAAACCGGCGACGCTGAGGCTTTTTTCGCCATCAGCGCCCACTTCCACACCCAGGGTGACCCGAGCTGGTGCGCCTATGGCTCGCTGGTCACGGCCCTCAACGCCCTCGACATCGACCCCGGCCGGGTCTGGAAGGGCAGCTGGCGCTACTTCGGCGAGGACCTGCTCGACTGCTGCAAGCCCGTCGAGGAGGCCAAACAGCAAGGGGTGAACCTCGCCGAATTGGCCTGCTTGGCCCACTGCAATGGGGCCGAGGGCGCGCCCCGCTTCGCCGCCGAGCACACGATCGAGGCCCTGCGCGAGGAGCTGCGCGCCGCGGTGCAACAGGCCCAAGGTGCCGTGCTCATCGTCAATTACGCCCGCTCGCCCTTGGGCCAGACCGGGGCGGGGCACTTCTCGCCCATCGGGGCCTACGCCGCGGCCGAGGACATGGTCTTGATCATGGACGTGGCTCGCTTCAAGTACCCGCCCCACTGGGTGCCGCTCCCCACGCTGTTTCAGGCGATGCGGTCGATCGACCCCGACACCGGCGCCTCCCGCGGCTGGATCACCCTGCGGCCCAGCCACCTGCCGCCGGGGCGCTGCGCCCCGGGCTTCGACCGCGCGCCATGACCGCGGCGCCCCTCCGGCGCATCCACGGCTACGACCAGGACGAAGAGGGCCACTGGGTCGCCCTCCTCGACTGCGGTCACCGCCAGCACCTCCGCGATGCCCCGCCCTTCGCCGCCCGACCGTGGGTGCACGAGGCCGCGGGGCGCGAGGCCCGCCTGGGCGCCCCCCTGCCCTGCCAGCGCTGCCTGCGGGGCGAGCAGCCACCTCCGCGAGAATAACGCACTGCACGCCAATCTGAAGGACTGTCAGGCGCGGACGAACCGACGCTTGAGCAGCCCGCCGGGCAGGGCCTCGTCGCCGATCGGCCGCCAGGCGCGCCGGGGCCCCCCGCCGCCGAACAGCGGCACCCCCGCGCCGAGCACCACCGGCACCGTGGTCAAGGTCATCGCATCGACGAGGTCGGCGTCGAGCGCCTGGCGGATCAGCGCGCCGCCGTCGATGTAGACGTCGAGCCCGCCCGCCGCGGACTTGGCCTCGGCCACCATCGCCCCGATGTCGCCCGAGACCGCCCGGACCGCGCCCGCCACCGGGGGCAGCGGGCGGTGGGTGGCCACGAGGACCGGCCGCTCGCCGAAGGGCCAGGGCCCCGGAAAGCCCGCCACCACGTCAAAGGTGCGCCGGCCCATCAACAAGGCGCCCACCCCATCGAGGAAGGCGCTGAAGCCGAAGTCCCCGCCGTCCTCGGGGGGCGCCGGCAGCCAGCTCAGATCGTCGCCCTCGCCGGCGATGAGGCCGTCGAGCGAGGTGGCGATGTAGACGACGAGCTGCGACATCGAGCCTCCGAGGCGCGCTTTAGTACAGCAGGCAGGGCTCGCGCTGCTCGGTGAACAGCGCCGTGTCGGCCGACCAGGCCTCGAGCAGCTCGCGCGGAGAGACCCGGGCCTCGAGGCCAAGGCGCCCCTCGGCCGAGCCGAGCAGCAGGTCGATGGCGATGGGGTCGTCCACGAACTCGTAGGTCTCGGTGCGCCACTTGAAGTGCTCGGGCGCGGTGCGCATCGCCGCTTCAAGCACCACGAGGCCGAGCAGCAGCGGCTCCATCGCGTCGCGGTCGGTGACGAACAGCTCGACGCCGTGGCAGACCTGACCGGCGAACTTCTGAAAACGCGGCTCGAAGGTCGCGGCCCGGAAGCCCACGCCGTTGAGGCCGGCGTCTTGGGCGCCGAGGCGGCAGTGGCGGGTGAAGGCCTCCCGGTCGAGCCAAGGCGCGCCGACGAGGTGGAAGGGGCGGGTGGTGCCCCGGCCCTCGCTGAGGTTCGTGCCCTCGATCAAGCACATGCCCGGGTAGATCGCCGCCGTCTCGACCGTGGGCATGTTGGGCGAAGGGAAGACCCAAGGCAAGCCCGTCTGGTCGAACCACTGGTCGCGGCGCCAGCCCTCGCAGCGCACGATCTCGACCGGCGCGTCAATCCCGACGACCGAGCGGAAGAAGCGCGCGAGCTCGCCCATGGTCATGCCATGGCGCACCGCCAGCGGGTACTGCCCCACGAAGCTCGCGAAGCCGGGCTGCACGATGTTGCCCTCGACGCTGAGGCCGTCGATGGGGTTGGGCCGATCCAACACCACCACGCGGGTGCCGGTCTGGGCCGCCACCTCCATGATGAGGCCCAGCGTGGCCTGGTAGGTGTAGTATCGGCTGCCGATGTCTTGAATATCAAACAGGAGCACGTCGAGGTCGGCCAGCAGCTCCGGCCGGGGCTTGAGGCTCTCGGCCGAGTCGCCGTACAGCGAGACCACGCTCGGCAAGGCCGCGCTGGGGGCCTGGCCGCAGTCGCCGTCGTCCACGCTGATCATGTCTTGGGCGGTGGCCTCGACCCCATGCTCCGGGCCGAACAAGCGCACCACATCGACGCCCGCGCCCTTCAGCAGGGGCAAGGCGTGGTCGAGGTGGCGGTTGACCGCCGTGTGGTTGCAGCAGAGCCCGACCCGCTGGCCGCGCAGCCCCGTGACCGCCCCGTCCAGCAGCACCTCCAGCCCGCTTCGCACCACGCCGCCCATCTGACCTCCCTGGGGGGCAAAAGGCCCCGCTTGGCGCCCGGTTAGCACGCGCCGCCGGCTTCGGCCCCCGCTGGCCAGCGCGCCCGGAGCCCCGCCGCCAGGGCCCGGCCCACCGGCCCCCAGCCCCGCAGCGGCGCCCCGTCGAGCGTGGCCACCGGCACGAGGCCGCGCAGGGCGCTGCAGCAGTAGAGCTCGTCGAAGGGGCCGACCGGCGCGGCGATCACGCAGGGGACGCCCAGCGCGCGGGCCACCTCGAGGAGCTGGGCCCGGGTGGTTCCGGGCAAGATCTGCCCGTCGAGCGGGGCCGTCCACAGGGTGCCGGCCCGCAGCGCCAGGGTGTTGCTCCAGGTGCCCTCCAGCAGCCCGCCGTCGGGCGCCCGCCAGATGAGCTCGTCCACGCCGGCCGCCATCCGGGCCCACCGCCCCGGTGCCCGGCTCAAGTGTTTGATGTGCGACAAGGGCGCGCCCCGGCTCGGCGCCGTGCCCACCCGCAGGGGCCCGCTCGGCGGCGGGGCTGGGCTCGCCCGCACCCAAAATGCGCCGCCGCCCGTCAAGGTGAAGCGCAGCGCCGCTTCAGGCAGCCCGAGCTCCCCCATCGCGAGGCCGAGCTCGAACCGGATCCGGGCCTCGCTGGGCGCGCCGGGCAGCGACAGCGCCCGCACGCCCGCGTAGAACCGCTCGAGGTGGCGCTCCAGCGCGATGATCTCGCCGCCTCGCACCCGCAGGGTCTCAAAAACCCCGACGCCCTCCGTGAGCCCAGGGTCCAGCGCGCTGAGGCTCAGCCGCCCGTCCCGCGCGCACCGCCCGTCCTGCACCA
>CANHON010000247.1 GCA_947462115.1 Deltaproteobacteria bacterium
ATCAGCGACGGCGGGCCGATGGAGGCCATCTGCGACGAAGACGCCGCGCAGGCCTTGAGCGCCGTCGCGGGCGCCCTGCATAACTTCCGGTCGATCAACCACCCGACCGTCGAAGATCACGCCGCGCTCGCCACCACCGCCCGCTCCGCTTGGCTGCGCTGGCTCGATCAGCTCCACCGCCTGCGCCCGACCATGGACGACGCGCAGATCGAAGATGAGCTGCAGCGGCGGCTCGGTCGGACCCTGGCCGAGACCACCCACACCCTCGCGGTCGCGGCCCGAAAGCGCCGCTCCGAGGGCGTCCGCCTCGCGAAGGCCGGCGACGTCAACGCCGTGATGGCCTGGCTGGAGCGCACCGACGTGGAGCCGGCCGAGCTGGTTGGGCAGCTCGTCTCCTGCTTGCACGAGCACGGCGACCGCGCCGAGGCGTGGCAGATCTTGGCCTTGGAGCACCATGTCGCCCAGGTCGCTGAAGACCGGGACGCCTGGATGCGCCGGCGCTTGGGTGATCTCGACGACGCCCTGGCCACCCGATGAGCGGCCTCGGCCCGCGCGCGGCCGCCTCGCCTGCGAACGAGCTGCAGGCGCGCATGTTGGAGCGCGAGCGCATCGCCAACCGGCCCAAGCACTGGGTTCGGCTGGTGACGGCCTGCAATAGTAAGTGTTTGTTTTGTCTGGATGCAGACACGCCGCGCAACGTCTACCTCCCGGTCGAGGAGGTGCAGGCCGAGCTTCGGCGGGGCCTCGAGGAGCTGGGCGCCGACAAGGTGATCCTCAGCGGTGGGGAGGCCAGCTTGCACCCGGCCTTTCATGAGATCATCCGCTATGCCAAGGACATCGGCTACGACCGGGTGCAGACCGTCACCAACGGCTGGCGCTACGCCGACCTCGCCTTCTACAAGGCCTGCGTGGCGGCGGGCCTCGGGGAGATCACGTTCAGCCTGCACGGGCACACCCCCGAGCTGCACGACCACCTCACCCAGCACCCAGGGGCGTTTCAGCGTCTGATCAAGGGTATGGTGCGCGCGCTCCGCGACCCCGCCGGCCCGATCGTCAACGTGGACGTGGTCATCAACAAGCAGAACGTGCCGGTGCTCGACAAGATCATGGAGCTCGCGATCTCGTTGGGGGTCACCGAGTTTGACCTGCTGCACGTCATTCCGCAGGCCAACGCCTATGACAACCGCGACGCGATGTTCTACGACGTCAAGGATCACCTGCCGGTCCTGCACAAGGTCTTCGCGCTCAACCGGCACCCGCGCTTCGTGATCTGGACGAACCGCTTCCCGGTGGAGTTTTTGGAGGGGATGGAGGACCTCGTCCAAGATCCGCACAAGATGCTGGATGAGGTCAATGGCCGTCGGTTCATGGTCCGCAACTACCTGGATCAAGGGCGGGCCTTGGACTGCCGCCAGCCGGAGCGCTGCGTCCATTGTTTCATCGAGCCCTTCTGCACGACCATGGACCGCACCATCGCGGCGCAGCGCGCGGCGGGCTTCGCGGTCTGGTCTTTGCCCTCCAGCCCGATCTCGACGGAGCTCTCCGGCCCGCTGCCCTTCGGCTGCGACACCCTCGGCCTGCGCTTCGCTGACTGGGGCGCGGCGGCCGCCGCGGGGCTTCCCGAGACGGTGGGCCTGGAGCTGATCGTGGACGCGCCGCTCCCGCTGCCCCTCGGCTGGAGCCGCCCGGTGCGCCTGCGGGTGTCGGGCGCCGACGCCCTCGATGGCCTGCTCGCCGCGCCGCTGCCGGACTGGCTCTCGATCGAGCTCGCCCTCGGCGCCGAGAGCGCCCGCTGGATGCTCGAGCACCGGGCGCTCCTGGCCGAGCGGGCCGCCGAGCTCGGGCCCCGCCTCCGCGTCGACCAGCCGAGCTGGGAGCACCTCTCCGAGGCGGCCGCCGCGGATGTCAAAGATCCAGCCGCCTTCTTCGCTGCGCTCGGCCTGTCGCTGTGGGTCAGCGGTCTGCCGGCCTGCCAGGCGCCGGGGCAGCGCCTCTGCCTCGCCCCCGCCCGCACCGGCCCCGCGCTGTTCGAGCCAGAGACCGGCCGGGTCGACATCCGCGCCCTCGCCCGCACCCACGTGGCCGACCACTACCGCGCCAAAAGCGTGCGGTGTCGGGACTGCGTGGTGAACAGCCTGTGTGACGGTGTTCACATCAACATGATCCGCGACCAGGGCCTCCGGCTCTGCCGTCCGTTGGCGGCGGAGGGCTGGGGCGCCGAGGCCGAGGCCCAGCTCCGCGCCCTGCACCCCGAGGGCCTGCCGCGGGTGCGGGACGGCAAGCCGGTCGAGGCGCCCGCCCCGAGCCTCCCGGGCTTCGCCGCTTCGGCGGGGCTGGTCATCGACCCGCTGGCGGCGGTGGCCGAGAAGCTCCGGGCGCGTCGGGCAGAGCGGGCCGCGGCCCAGGCCTCTGGCGCCCCGCTGCCCGCCGCCAACCCCTACGGCCCGCGCGCCACCTGAGATCGGCGCTCGGCCCAGCCTTGTGCCATGCTCCCGGGGCGTCTGCTGGTCCTCGCCGGCGGCGGGCCCCGCGGGGGCGGCCGAGAGCAGGGCGCCGGCGCAGCGCCGCAGGAGTTCGGATGAAGTCGCGAATCGTGGGACTTTTGGTGGCTGTCCGTCGGGTCGGCAACGGCGCCCGCGCGGGGCTCGGCGCCCTGCTGCTGACCTTGACCGCGTCGGCCGGGGCCGCCGCGCCCCCGAGCGCGGGCCGCGACCTCTCCGTGCCCGTGCCGGCGCTCCTCGCCCACCGGCACGTCTTTCCCGAGCTCCGGGTGGATCAGCCCGCGCGGCAGGCCACCTGGACGGCGGTCGATGGCGGGCTGCGCTCGCCGGTCGAGGCCCCCCTGGGCGGCGGCAGCCGGGCGGCGGCCTTCGTCGAGCTGCCCGCATCCGCGGACGTGCGCCTGGAGGTGCAGGTCCGCGGGGCCGACGGCGCGCTCCGCCGGGTGCCGATGGAGCGCACCTTCATTCAATCGGACGCCAGCGTCTTCATCGCCGAGCTGGGCGAGACGGTCAGCGAGGCATCGCTCTGGATTGGCGTCGCTGACAATCTTTGGGTCGATGCGGTGCGCTGGGAGCTGCTCTCGCCGCGCTTCCCCGACGCCGGCCCCCGCTCCCGCGCTTGGGTCCGCGCGCCCCGCCCGCCGCCACCGCCCCTGGACGCGGGCCTGAGCGACATCGGCGTGGTGACGCGCGACGGCTGGGGAGCCCGCAGCACCACCTGCACCGGCCTCGAGGACGATTGGTACCGCATGGCGATCCACCACACCGCGGGCTCGCAGACCAGCGGGGGGACGGTCGCCGGCGCGGTCGCGGCGGTTCAGGCCTATGCGATGGACAGCGGCACCTACTGCGACATCCCCTACGAGTTCATGGTCGGCTACGACGGCACCCTCTACGAAGGGCGAGAGCTGAGCTACACCAGCGGCGCGACCGGCGGCGGCCAAAACGACGGCAACGCCGCCATGTGCTTCTTGGGCTGCTACCACCCGAGCGACTGCCCAGGCGGCAGCCACACGGCCACCGACGCGATGATGGACGCTGGGCGGCTGCTCGTGCAGACGATGAGCGTGCTGCACGACATCCCCATCGACACCGACGCCATCAAGGGCCACCGCGACTGGCCGGGCAACAGCACCGCCTGCCCCGGCGACTACGTCGTGGCGCGGTTCTCCGAGCTGCTCATCCCGCCCGACCTCTACGCGGGCGTGCTGGCGGGCGCGGCCTTCGCCACCGACGGCTCGGCTCCCGTGGTGATCGAGCTGGGTCAGAGCGTCGATCTGTACGTCGATCTCGAGAACACGGGCAACACCAGCTGGCGACCCGACCACACCTTCCTCGCCACCTTGCCCCGGGACGTGGAGGGGCCGCTCAGCCACCCCAGCTGGGTCTCGCCCACCCGCCTCGCGGGCCCCTCCGCCGAGGTGCCGCCGGGCGCCGTCGGTCGCTTTACCTTCACGATCGAGGGCGCGCGGCTGGGGCGGGCCGAGCAGCAGCTCGGCTTGGTCGAGGAGTGGGTGACCTGGTTCGCGGACGCGCCGCGCGGCGGCGGGCCGGCCGAGGGGACCATCGCCCTGACGGTCGATGTGGTGGAGCCGGCTGGGGCGGGCCCCGACACCGCCCTGCCCGAAGACAGCGGCGCCGACGGTGGTCTGGCGGAGCAGCCCGAGGACGACGGTGCCGTCGGCGCCGACGCGGCGGCCGACGACGAGGGCGGCGGCAGCGGCCTGGCGCCTGGCGAGCTCATCTCGACCGACAAGCTCGGCGGCTGCGCCCAAGCCGACCGATGGTTGGGCCGCGGCCTGTGGCTGATCGCGGCGGTGATGGTGCTCGGCCGTCGCGCCGCCCTGACCCGCCGGCTGGGCTAAGGGCGCGGCATGGCGAACCTCGGCTACCTCCAGCTCACCCGCAGCTGCTACCAGCGCTGCCGCTTCTGCTCGAACCCGCCCACCGGCGTCGAGCTGACCGAGGCGGAGATGCGGGCCCTCATCGATGAGCTCGCCGAGATGGGCTACGACGGCGTTATTTTGACGGGCGGGGAGCCCTCACTCTCGCCCTTGTTGTTCCCGGCCTTGGCCTATGCCCGCGAGCGGGGCCTGTACTCGCGGATGATCACCAACGGCCAATTGTTGGCCGACGAGGCGTTTTTCGCCCGATGTGTAGAGGCCGGCCTGTCGCATGTGCACATGAGCCTGCACAGCTACCGCCCCGAGGTCCATGACTTCATTACGAAGTACCCCCGCGCCTGGGAGACCTTGGTCACGGCGCTGGGGCACGTGCCAAAGCTCGGGATCACCGCCGACATCAACACCGTGATCAACGTCTACAACGCCGATCACCTGCACGAGACGGTGATGTGGCTGGTGGAGCGCTTCCCGTTCATCCGCCACTTCGTGTGGAACAACATGGACCCCGACGGCAACCGCGCGGAGGAGAACCCCGACTGCATCGCCCGCCACCATGAGTTTCAGGTGAGCCTCGAGCTCGCCATGGACTACCTCCACCGAGGTGGGCGAACCTTCCGTGCGGAGCGGGTCCCGCTCTGCTATATGCGCCGCTTCGCCTGGGCGAGCACCGAGACCCGAAAGATCGTCAAAGAAGAGGAGCGCTGCGTTCGCTTCTTGGACAAGAAGGGCTTCGTCCACCAGGTCGAGTTCTTGCACGGCAAGGGCGAGGCCTGCGACCACTGCCGGTGGGACCCGATCTGCGCCGGCATGTACTCGATGGCCAAGTCCTTTGATGAACGCGAGCTATCGCCGATCTTTGAGGACCCGGTCCCGGTGCTGCGGGCGGTGCTGGGGGCCGAGCCAGCGCCAGCCCTGCTGGAGCGCGTGCTGGCGCGTCGGGGCCGACGCAGCCCCTCGGAGCAGCCCTCCGCGGAGCAGCGGGCCGCCGCCGCGCGTAGACCTTGGTGAGCACGGAGTTTTGCGCTGAAGCTTGCGTGGTCAAGCCGCCCTCCGCTAAGCTCCCAGCTTGTAGCACCTGAGGGGCCGCGCGCAGCGTCACCCTTGCTCACCCGTCCCGCCGCGAGGCGGGGTTCGCGCCGAGGGCGCCGCCGAGGGACTTATGGCAAGCGCAAGACGCTGCTTCCACTCCTCCCCGCAGGGCCGTCGGCCCGGCTTTGGCGCCGCATGCGCCCTCCTCGCGCTGGTCGGCTGCAACAACGACAACAAGCTCTCGGTCTACGAGGTCGCGCCCACGGTCACGATCCAGTCGCCGGGCACCGGGGCGACCTTCTACACCGGGCAGGAGATCAGCTTCGAGGCGCTGCTCGACATCGACGCCTCCGCCGACCCCGAGAGCGTCTCGCACCGCTGGGTGGCTGGCAGCGAGACCTTGTGCGACTCCGCCCCCTTCGGCGCTGACTTTTTGGGCATCTGCTCCACGGCCCTCGACACCCCCGGGCTGCAGACCGTGCAAGTGACGGCCTCCACCGCCGGCGGCCAGCGCGCCACCGCCGCGGTCGACATCCAGATCATCGAGAACAACCCGCCCTCGATCGTCATCGACGCGCCCACGGACGGCACCGACTACGCCGTGACCACGCTGATCGTGCTGGAGGCCACGATCGACGACGTCGAGCAAGATCCCGCGGAGCTGGTCGTCTCCGCCACCTCCAGCATCGACGGCGAGCTGACGGTCTCCACCTCACCCTCCTCGACCGGCGAGTGGACGACCACGCTGACCTTGACCCCCGGCGCGCACCTCATCACGGTGCAGGTCGCCGACGCCTACGGTCAAACCGATCAAGACACCGTGCAGGTTGATGTTTTCGAGAACACCGCGCCCTCGATGGGCTCGGTGAGCATCGAGCCCATCCCGGCCTTCACCGACGACGACCTGGTGGCCATCCCCTACGGTTGGGCGGATCTCTCCGGCTCACCCGAGGCCTACACCTACCAGTGGTTCAAGGACGACGGCACCGGCCTGATGGTGGCGGACGGCCCGGCCGTGACCGACACCTACCCGGCGGGCCGCACCGTCAAGCATGACCTCATCCAGGTCGAGGTCACGCCCTTCAACAGCTACGGCGCCGGCCCGGCGGTGCGCTCGGCCATCCTCGAGATCGAGAACACCCCGCCCACCGCGCCGGTCGTCTCGATCACGCCCAACCCGGCGCAGCCCCAAGACAACCTCTACTGCGGTGTGGTGACGCCCTCCACCGACGTGGACGAAGACGACATCACCTACGCCTACACCTGGTACCGCAACGGCTCGGCCACGGCGATCACCTCGAACGTCGTCACCAGCGACCAGCTCGCCCACGGCGACACCTGGGAGTGCATCGTCACCGCCTCGGACGACGAGGTGGTGGGCGGCAACGACTCCGCCACGGTGGTGGTCTCGGACACCTTCGCGCCGGACGCCCCGATCATCGACGCGCCCGTCGCCTACCGCAACGGCGACGACGTCACGCTCACCGGCGGCTGCGAGGCCGGCTGCGCGATGACGATGTACTGCG
>CANHON010000248.1 GCA_947462115.1 Deltaproteobacteria bacterium
ATCGTCCCGGCCTGGTTGAGGCTGGTGAAGCCCTCGGCGCCGCGGCCGCGCAGAACAACGACCAGGTTGCCGTCCTCGCTGACCGCCGGGCTCATGAGCAGGCCGTGGATCGGGAGGCGCTCGGTGCCCGCCGGCAAGTCCCCCGCCGGCAGCGGCGCCCCGGAGTCGTCGGCGAGACCCCCTTTGAGGGCCGGCGCCTTGTGCAGACCCTTGGCGGGGCTCAGGTACAGCCGCCCGCCGCAGTCGGCGTCGAGCGGGGCCTCGGCGGGGCAGTCCGCCCAGCCGGTCCAGGCGAGCCGGGCGCCGTCGGCCGACCAGCTCGGGCTGTAGCCCGTGCCGGGGCTCAACCGGCGGATCAGGCCATCGGGCTCCCGCAGCCAGAGCGCGCCCAGCGCCGAGAAGGCCAGGGCGCCGGTGCCCGCCTGCTCGACCGGCCAGCGGATGAGCTTGGCGGTGACCGTGTCCGGCACCGGGTTGGCGGCCCGGGCGACGTGGTGCACCTGCCAGGCGGCCTTGAGGGTGAACGGCACCTCGGCGCGGCTGCCGTCGAGGCCGATCCGCCAGAGCTTGCCCTTCGCCCACACCAAAACGGCCTTCTGGTCGCTGGTCCAGTCGATCTTGGGGTAGGTGCCGTGCAGGGCGAAGCCCTCGAGCTGGTCGTGGTGCAGGCCATCCCACAGCACCCGCCGGCGCCCGGTCTCCAGGTCGACGAGCTCCAGCAGCGTGCGGGCGCGGTCCCGGCTGATGAACACGAGGTGGCGGCCATCGGGGTGCACCAAGGGGCGGGCGGCGCTGCCGGCCCCCGAGACGGCGGTGCGCTCCTTCCCGGTGATCAGATCGCGCTCCACCACCTCCCACAGCCCCGCGACGGGATCGCCGCCGTACTCGAAGCGCCCATAGCGGGTGCTGTAGAACATCGACTTGGCGCCGATCGTGGCCTCGCCGGCGTGCGGGTGCGCGTCGAGGCTGGTGAGGGCGTGCGGCTTGCCGCTCACGGCGTGGTAGCGGTGCAGCTCGGTGACGCCGATGCTGCGGGTGTCCACGGTGCGGCGCCTGGCCACGATCCACTGCCCATCGGGGGACCAGGCGGGGTCGGTGATCCGGGCCTCGGCCTCATCGGTGAGCTTGCGGCTGGTCTTGGCGGCGACGTCATAGAGCCAGAGCTGCTCATTCCCGTCGCGGTCGCTGACAAAGGCGATGGTGGTCCCGTCCGGGCTCCAGGTGGCCTCGGTGTCCCATGCGGCGCCCTCGGTGATGCGCTCCAGGGGCCCACCCCCGACCGATCCGATGAAAATATCGCCCAGCACGTCAGTTACGAAGCGCTCCTTGTGGACCGAGACGCTCATCCAGGTCGCCTCGGTGAGCTCCAGCTGCAGGGAGGCCGTGGGGCCGTGGGCGGCGTTGACGTCCCAGGCCGCGGCGGCGGGCGGCGTGACCTCGCCGGGATCGGCGGGGCCCTGGCCCTGGCTGTCGCCGCGGTCGTGGTGGGGGTCGTCCACCTTGCGGGGCGCGGCGAAGGCGACAGAGACCAGGGCGAAAACACAAGCGGACAAGGGGGCTCCAAAGCGGCGGGTCGCGGTGGCCCAACGCTATCAGGCGGCGGACCGCCAGGGCGCAGGCGGGCGCATTTCACGTGAGGGGGCGCCGACCGCTGGGCGACCGCGCGATAGCATCGCGCCTCCCCGTCGCCGCACCGGAGCCCCCATGTCTCACCTCCGTCACCGGACCGTGGCGCCCGCCGCCGTGGCCGCCCTCCTCCTGCTCAGCTGCAAGGTCGTCAACGAGCCCGGGCCCTACACCAAGCCCACGCCCTTCGACACCGCCGCCGAGCCCGGCGATGAGGTGGACCCCTACGACGTGGTGATCGGCCCCTACGACGTCACCGTCAACTGGACGGCCTACGGCGTGCCCCACATCGTCGCCGCCGACGAGGGCAGCCTCGGCTACGGCATGGGCTACGCCTTCGCCCGCGACCACGTCTGCACCCTGATCGACCAAGTGGTGATGGTGAACAGCGAGCGGGCCCGGTACCACGGCGCCGGCCCCGGCAACATCCATGTCGACAATGACCTCGGATGGCTGGCCCTCGGCGTGAAGCGCCAAGCCGAGGTCGGCTGGCCGGACGTGGACCCCCGCATCCAAGCCCGCATCGTCGGCTACGCCGCCGGCGTGAACCGCTACGTCGAAGAGCAAGGCGAGGCCCTCCCCGACGCGCGCTGCGCCGGCGCGCCCTGGATGCGCGAGATCAACCACATCGACCTGCTGGCCTACTTCCTCGCCTTCGGGCTCAACGGCTCGGCCGGCAACTTCGTGGACGCCATCGGCACCGCCACACCGCCGGGCGCCGGGGGTCCGCCGCCCCCGCCGGTGGACCGCACCCTGGGCGCGATCTTGCACCCCAAGATGGGCAGCAACGGCTGGGCCATCGGCGGAGAGATGAGCGAGAACGGCCAGGGGATGCTGCTCTCCAACACGCACTTCCCGGCCATCGGCGAGCGCCAGTGGCACGAGTCCCACCTGACCATCCCCGGCGAGCTCGACGTGTACGGCGCCTCGCTGATGGGCGTGCCGGTCATCAACATCGGCTTCAACCGAGACGTGGCGTGGACCCACACTGTCTCCGGCGCGCCCCGCTTCGTGGTCTACCTGCTGACCTTGGAGCCCGGGCAGCCGACCCGCTACAACAGCCGGGGCACCATCAAAGACATGGAGGAGTACGCCTTCTCGGTGCAGGTGCTCGGCGAGGACGGCGGGCTCAGCACCGTCACCCGCACCCTCTACAAGAGTGACTTCGGCTGGGTGATGAACGCGCCGGTGGTCGGCTGGACGCCGCTCAACGCCTTTGCCCTGATGGACGCCAACGAGAACAACCTCGCGATGCTCCCCACTTGGTTCGCCATGAACCGGGCGACCAGCCTCGAGGCCTTCCAAGCCGCCCACCGCGACCACCTGGGCATCCCCTGGGTGCACACGATGGCGGCGAGCAAGGAGGGCGAGGCCTGGTACATCGACTCCAGCGCCGTCCCCAACTGGAGCCCGGCGACCGCGGCCGCCTACGAGGCCTTCCGCGACACCCAGGTCTTGGCCGGCCTCTTCGCCGACTATGGCGTCTACGTCGCTGACGCCGCCGACCCCACCTTCGACTGGACCGTCGAGCCCGGCGCCCGGGCGCCCGGCCTCATCCCCTACGCGTCCATGCCCCAGCAGGTGCGCGGCGACTTCGTGTTCAACTCCAACGACAACCACTGGCTCAGCAACCCCGCGGCGCCGCTGGCGGGCTACAACTACCTCTACGGGCCGGAGGCATCCGCCCGCACGCCCCGTACCCGCATGAACGCGCTGTACTTGACCGAGCGCGGCGCCGGCAGCGCGGTGGGCGAGGACGACCGCCTCAGCCTCGATGAGCTGGAGGGAGCGGCGCTCGGGGGCCGCGGGATGCTGGCCGAGCTGCTGCGGGCCGACGTGGCCGAGCGCTGCCAGACCTTCACCGCGCCGGTGCGGGTCACCTACGAAGGCACCGCCCAGGACGTTGATCTGGCACCGGCCTGCGCGGCGGTGGGCGCCTGGGGCGGCACCGCCCGCCTCGATGACCCCGGCGCGGCCATCTGGCGCGAGATCGTCGCGAGCGGCGTCTACGACTATGCCGAGGGCTTCCGGTCGGGTCTGCTGTTCGCCCAAGACTTCGACCCCGCCGACCCCGTGGGCAGCCCCGCCGACCTCGCGACCGGCGCCGGCGCCGACGCCGCCCTCGCCGAGGCCATGGCGCTCGGCACCCTCCGCTTGCAGTCCGCTGGGGCCGCGCCCGATGCCCCCCTCCGCGGCCTGCAGCACATGCGCAAGAACGGCGAGAAGCTGCCCTTCCCCGGCGGCACCGACGTGGAGGGCACCATCCAGATCGCCACCTACAGCGACGGCAGCGGCACCCTCCTCGCCGATGAGGGCCGCAGCGCCGTGATCAACACCGGGAGCGACCTGACGACCGAGGGCTACACCATCAACTACGGCAACTCCTGGGTGATGGCGATGCGCTACACGCCCGAGGGCCCCGACGCGCGGGCCGTCCTCACCTACAGCCAGTCTGAGGTGCCGGGGACGGCGCACAACGCCGACCAGACCGCCGTCTACGGCGAAGAGCGCCTCCGCCCGATCTTGTTTGAGCAGGACGCCATCCTGGCGGATCCCGAGCGCCTCGAGCTGCGCCTGCAGCGCGACTGACCCCCAAGGAGCCCCGATGGCCCGCCGAAAGCCCCGCCCGCCGACCTCCCTGCGCCTCGACCGCCTGGAGGAGAAGCAGACCCGCGGCCTCGACCCCGCGGGGCGCGAGCTGCTGGTGCGCGGCGCGCCGGTCGGCGCCGTCATCGAGGCCCGCCCCAGCAAAGGCGGCCTCGGGGTTCGCCTCTCGACCATCACGCCCGCCATCGACGCGGTCGAGCCCGCCTGCCCGGTCTTCGGCATGTGCGGGGGCTGCCAGCTCCAAGAGATGCCGCTCGGCGCACAGCGTCGTGAAAAAGACGACCTGGTGGCCCGCCTCGTCGAGGTGCACGCGGACCCCACCGTCCGCCGGCACCCCATCGTCGGGGCGCCGCCGGCCTATGGCTACCGAAACAAGCTGGAGCTGAGCTTCGGGCCGCAGCGCTACGAGACCCAGGCCGACCGCGACCTGCGCGACGCCGAGCTCGGGGCCGAGCTCCCGCCGCTGCGGGGGAGCTTCCTCGGTTTTCACCCGCCGGGCTGGTTCGCCCGCATCGTGCCGGTGGGCGGCTGTCCGCTCGGGAGCCCGGCCATGCAGGCCGTGATCGCCGCGGTGAGCGCCCGCTCGCCCGGCCCGGCCTGGGACACCACCCGCCAGACCGGCAACTACCGGCACCTCGTGATCCGCGACGCCGGCACCGTCCAGGATCCGCACCTGGTCGTCTCTTTCGTCACCACCTCCACCACCCCCGAGGCGGAGATCCAGGCCTTGGCGACCGAGGTCGGGGCGCTGCCTGGCGTGGCCTCGGTGCTGTGGGTCGAGAACGACGGCGTGGCCGAGGTAGCAGCCGGGCGCCTGCGGGCGGTGCTCCAGGGTGCCCCGGTGCTGCCCTTCCGCTTGTCGCGCTGCGCGCTGGATCTGCCCTACGACGGCTTTTTCCAGGTCAACACCGAGGGCGCCGAGCTGCTGTTCGGCGTCATCGAGGGCGCGCTGTTCCCCGATGGCCCGCCCGCGGCGCCCGCTGGCCTGCTGTTCGACCTCTACTGCGGGGTCGGCGTGATCGGCCTGCACCTCGCGCGGCACTTCGAGCGGGTGGTCGGCGTGGAGCTGCACGCCGGCAGCGTCGAGCAGGCACGCCAAAATGCCGTCCGCAACGGCGTCGCCGGAGAGTGGCACACGGGCCCAGTCGAAGAGGTGCTGCCGAGCCTCGCGCTCGAAGGCGCCCGGCACATCGTCGTGGACCCGCCGCGGGTCGGGCTACACCCGCGGGCGGCCAAGTTCTTGGCGACGGTGGACGCCGACGTGCTGGTCTACGTCTCCTGCGGGCCCCGCGCCCTGGCCCGCGACCGGCCGATCCTCGAGGCCGGCGGCTGGCGCCTGACCGACCTGTGGTCCGTGGACCTGTTCCCCCAGACCCACCACGTCGAGGCGGTGGCCCGCTACGTCAAAACCCGGTCCCCCGAGCCCCAGCCTTGAGCGGCGCGGACCGTCGGTTTAGACACCCTCCGACCGATCCCGACGCGCGCCGCGCGCCCCGGCCCCTTCCGATCTGCGCCCCTTCCTTCGACCGAGCCAGAGGAGCCCCCATGAGCCACGTCGCCAAGTATACCCTGCTCAGCGTTGTTTTCGCCGCCGCCTGCGCCAGCGAGCCCCCGCCGCCCCCGCCGCCGCCCCCCGCGCCGGCCAAGCCCGAGCCCTCCGCGGAGGAGGTCAAGGCCGCGGCCCTGCTGTCGAGCGCCAAGGCGGTCTTCCAGCCCCTGCCGGTGTTCATGGAGAAGGGCGGCGTTCGGCCCACCGACGACCAGATCGCGCTCGGCCGCACGCTCTACTACGAGACCCGCCTGTCCAAGAGCCAGACGATCTCCTGCAACTCCTGCCACGACCTCGCGCGCTTCGGCGTCGATGGCCAGCCCACCTCGCCCGGCCACAAGGGCCAGCTCGGCGGCCGCAACTCGCCCACCTCGCTCAACGCCGCGCTTCACATCGCCCAGTTCTGGGACGGCCGCGCCGCCGACGTCGAGGCCCAGGCCAAGGGCCCGGTGCTCAACCCCATCGAGATGGCGATGAAGGACGAGGCCAGCGTGGTGGCGGTGCTCAAGAGCATCCCCGCCTACGAGGAGATGTTCCGCAAGGCCTTCCCCGACCAGCCCGACCCGATCACCTACGACCACATGGCCGACGCCATCGGCGCCTTCGAGCGCGGCTTGGTCACGCCCGCGCCCTTTGACCGCTTCCTCGACGGCGACCTCAAGGCGCTGAACGCTGACCAGCAGGCCGGTCTCGCCACGTTCATGAGCAGCGGCTGCACCGCCTGCCACAACGGCGTCGGCGTCGGCGGCGCCGGCTACTTCAAGCTCGGCCAAGCGGTGCCCTACGAGACGGCCGACCAGGGCCGCTTCGAGCTCACCAAGAATGAGGCCGACCGCTTCATGTTCAAGGCGCCGAGCCTGCGCAACGTCACCAAGACCGGGCCCTACTTCCACGACGGCTCGATCACCACGCTGGACTCGGCGGTGACCCTGATGGGCAAGCACCAGCTCGGCCGGGACCTCGACGCCAAGGCCGTCGGCGAGATCGTCGCCTTCTTGGGCGCGCTCGAGGGCACGGTCAACGCCGACTACGTCAAGGCGCCCGAGCTGCCGCCGGCCGGCCCCACCACGCCGAAGGCCGACCCCAGCTAAGCGCCGTCGCCGGAGCCCGACCTGCCCTTGAGCAGGCGGGCCAGGCCGCCGCCGAGCTGCCGGCCGAC
>CANHON010000249.1 GCA_947462115.1 Deltaproteobacteria bacterium
CAGCGCTCCTTCACCGGCGACGTTGGCAGCACCTCGGGCGCCACCCTCAGCATCGGCGGCGATCTCGGCGCGGACGGCATCGACGACCTCGTCGTGAGCTCGCCGGAGCACCCCACCACCGGCGCCTCGGGCCTGCGCTTCCGCGGCCTCGTCACCGTCGTGGCCGGCAGCGCCGGCTGGGCCCTGACCGACAACACCACGGCCACCTTGGCCAGCGCCGCCTTCGTCAGCTTCGAGGGCCCCTCGGGCACCGACCGGCTCGGCTACGCCACCTCCGTCGGCGACTTCGACGGGGACGGCGCGGTGGAGCTGTTCTTGGGCGCGCCGGGCGTGGGCGCGGCCACCGACACCCCCCTGGATCGCGGCGCGGTCTACCTCATCGACGGCGGCCTCACCGCCGCCGGCTTGGTCGCCGTGCCCACCACCAACGCCCGCGCCGGCACCATCGCCAGCCAGTACTTGGGCGGCAGCATCGCGGCCAACGGCACGGCCGACCTCGACACCCGCGACGACGTGCTGCTCGGCGCGCCCGAGTGCGCCTCGGCGGTCATCGGCATGGGCTCGGCGGTCAGCACCAACCCCGGCCGGGCCCTGCTCATCGGCGGCGCCGCCGCGCTCAGCAGCTTCGGCTCCGCCGCCGCCCGCGTCACCTTCGTCGGCGACGAGAACAACGCCTGCGCCGGCAGCTCGGTGCTCTGGGCCGATCTCGACGGCGATGGCGTAGACGAGGCCATCATCGGCGAGCAGAACCGCGACTTCGGCGCGCTGGCCGACGCCGGTCGGGTCTACGTGGCCGACGCCGGCCTCACCGGCACCGTCCTGCTCAGCAGCCTGCCCTTCCTCCGCGGCGTGGAGGCGGCCGACCGCCTCGGCCAGTACATGGCCGCGGGCGATCTCGACGGCGACGGCAGCGAGGATCTGGTGCTCGGCGAGGCCAAAGACGGCGTGGATCGCGGCGCGGTCCACCTCATCTCCGGCGACAGCTTCCCGGCGGTCAGCGCCACGCCGGAGTCCGTGGCCAGCACCACGCTCCTCGGCGCCGCCGACTCCGACTTCTTCGGCACCTCCTTGGCGGTGGTCGGCGACATGGACGGCGCCCCCGATGGCCTCAGCGAGCTGCTCATCGGCGCCGCCCGGGCGTCGGGCACCGACGTGGGCGCGGCCTACCTGCTCAGCGGCGGGCTGATGGGCCTCGGCTCGCTCAACATCAGCGCGGCGGCCGACTACACCTTCACCGGCGCCACCACCAACGGCTACCTCGGCACCGCCGCGGCGGCCGGCGACCTCAACGGCGACGGCGTGCCGGACCTCGCGATCGGCGCGGCCCGCGGCAGCGGCGACCTCGACGGCACGGTCCGGGTGGTGCTCGGCCTCGGCTACTGAGCCGGCGGGGGCTGGGGCGCGGCGGACACCCCCGCCGCCTCGGCATTTTGGCGAAGCTCGGCCATTGAGATGAGCGTGCAGCGCGCTGTCTTCGCGTACTCAATGCGCGGACAGCGCGCTTTCGTTTGGGCGCGGTGCGAGGATGGCGACTGGCCCCGCGCAGCCCGCGCGCTCGCCCGCCCATCGCCCATCCCCGCGACCGCCCGCCCAGGTGATCCATGGCCCCCATGCCCCGCTGCTCGCCCTTGTTGGCCCTGCTCTGGATCGGCTGCGGGTCGAGCTGGAAGGGCGCCGACAACGACGGCGACGGCGTCTCGGCCGCGGAAGGCGACTGCTGGGACGCGCCCGAGGGGCCCATCGCCGGCACCCGCGGCGCCGACCTCTACCCCGGGGCCCCCGACGCCTGGTACGACGGCCTCGACGCCAATTGCGCCGGCGACGACGACTTCGACGCGGACGGCGATGGTTTTGTGCCCTCGGCGCACCTAGGCCGCAGCACCTTTGGCGTGGAGGGCTCCGGCGCGCTGCCCGACGGCGACTGCCTCGACAGCCCCGACGCCGGCTTCCTCGACCTCATCGACGCAGAGGACGCCTCGGCCACCGCCTTCCGCGCCCTCAACGGCCTCGCGCAGCCCGCCCCCTCCGAGGTCTACCCCGGCGCGCCCGACGCCCTCTACGACGACGTAGACGCCGACTGCGCTGGCCTCGACGCCGACGAGGACGGCGTCAACGACGACTTTGACGGCGATGGGGACGGCCACGCCGCCGCCCTCCCGCAGCGGAGCGGCACGGTGGGCGGCGACTGCGCCGACGGGGCCCCCGGCGAAGACCCCCGGGTGAACCTCGCGGGCCTCGCGCTGGACGCCATCTTCCCCGACGCCGACGAGCTGCCCTACGACGGCACCGACCAGGACTGCAGCGGCGTCGATGTCAACGCGGACGGCCTGCACGACGACTGCGACCAAGACCTCGACGGCAGCCCGTCGGACGACGCCGAGGATGGCGAGGCCGACGGCTGCTTCGTCGAGGACTGCAATGACCTCGACCCCCGGGCCGTGCCCGACCCGAGCGTGGCCGAGGTCTACTACAACGGCGTCGACGACAATTGCCTGCTGCGGGTCGATGGCGAGCCCGACCTCGACGGCGACGCCGACGGCGACGGCTTCTGGGCGGCGGACTACCCGAGCCGGGTGCCGGCGCCGGACGCCACCGTGGGGCCGCTGCCCGACGACTATGACGACTGCTGGGACGATCCCACCGCCCTGCCCGCCGGCTGGGCCCCCGCGGCGCCCCAGGCCTTCGACCCCACCGCCGACTGGACGGCGCCGGGGCCCGCCGCCTACCCCTCGGACCTCACCGCCGCCGAGGCCTTCCCCGGCGCGCTGGACCGGCCCTACGACGGGCTCGACCAGGACTGTCGGGGCCAAGACACCAACGGCGACGGGATCCTCGACGACTTCGACTGGGATGGAGACGGCGCCGCCAGCCTCTACCAGGCCGGCCCCGATGGCTTCGGCGACGACTGCTTGGACTGCGCCGACGCCTGCCTCGAGGCCGAGGGCGCGCTGTTCGAGCTGTGCGCGGCGGTCTGCGACAACGACTTCAGCCTCGAGCGATCCGAGGCCGACAACCTCACGAACCGCGGCGGCCTCGACTCCTCCGCCGTGGCGCCCGGCGCCGTCGAGGTGTGGGGCGACGGCACCGACGGCGACTGCAGCCGCAGCTCGGACTACGACGAGGACGCCGACTTCTACGCGGCCGACCGCTACGCCGGCAGCCCCTGGGCCTTTGAGGCCGAGCGCCCCTTCTACTATGGCGATGGGGACATTGTTTTGGACGGCGGCGACTGCAACGACCGCTTCGCCTCGATCTACCCGGGCGCCACCGACCTCTGGTACGACGGCGTAGACGCCGACTGCGGCGGCGATGACGACTACGACGCCGACGCCGACGGCCATGTGCGCGTGGTCGACGCCGGCGCCCCCACCCGCGCCGGCCCCGACGCGGCGGCCTTCGGCGGGGCCCTGCCGGCCGACGACTGCGATGACGCCGACCCGCTCATCTTCGGCGCGGGCGCCGAGGTCTGGTACGACGGGGTCGATGGCGACTGCGACGGTCGGGACGACTACGACCAAGACGGCGACGGCTACGCCGATCGGACGCGAGCCGGCGACTACGGGCCCACCACCTACGCCCCCGGGACCGGGGTCCTGCCCACCACCGACTGCAACGACGCGCTGGCCACCGTTCGCCCCGGCCTCGCCGAGGCCTGGTACGACGGCCTCGACGCCGACTGCGCAGGAGATGACGACCACGACGCCGATCGCGACGGCTACGTGCCCACCAGCTCCGCGGGCCTGCGCACCAGCCAAGGGACCGGCACCGCGAGCTTCGGCGGGGCCTTGCCCAGCGGCGACTGCAACGACGGCCTGAGCGCCGTCCGGCCGGGCGCCGCCGACGCCTGGTACGACGGGGTGGACAGCGACTGCGGCGGCCAAGACGACTACGACCGCGACGCCGACAATACCGTGCAGGACGTTCACCTCGGCCTGCCCACCACGCAGGGGGCCGGGACCGGCGCCATCGGGGCCCTGCGCGCGGGCGGCGACTGCAACGACGGGCTGGCCGCCGTTCGCCCCGGCGCCACCGACGCTTGGTACGACGGCCTCGACGCCGACTGCGCCAACAACGACGACTACGACGCAGACGCCGACGGCTATGTGCGGGCCGCCGACCTCGGCAAGCGCACCGGCTTCGGCGCGGGCGTGGCCACCACCTTCGGCGGCGCGCTCCCGGTCGATGACTGCAACGACGCCCTGGCCACCGTTCGCCCGGGCCTCTCCGACGCCTGGTACGACGGCCTCGACGCGAACTGCGCCGGAGATGACGACTACGACGCCGATCTCGACGGCTATGTGCAGACCGTCCACGTGGGCCTGCGCACCAACCGGGGGCCCGGGACGGCCAACATTGGATCGGCCCGGCCCGGCGGCGACTGCAACGACGCGGCGGCGGCGGTGCGGCCCGGCGCCGTCGAGGTCTGTGACGCCGTCGACAACGACTGCGACGCCCTCATCGACGACGCCGACACCGGGGCCGGCGGCGTGGCCTACACCGTCGCCCACCAATGGTACGCCGACGCCGACCGCGATGGCTTCGGTGCCGCGGGCGCGCCCACGCTCCGGTGCAGCGCGCCCGCGGGCTTCATCGCCGCCGCGGGCGACTGCGACGACGGCTCCTCCTTGGTCAACCCGAGCGCGGTGGAGGTCTGCGACAGCGGCGTCGACAACAACTGCAGCGGCGGCGCCGACGACGCCGATCCGGCGCTGGACCTCAGCACCCGCCTGCGCTGGTACACCGACCTCGACCGCGACACCTTCGGCGCCGGCTCCGGCCTGTTGGCTTGCGCCGCCCCCACCGATGGGGTGTTGGTGCCTGGCGACTGCGACGACACGCGCGCCGACGTCAACCCCGACGAGGCCGAGGTCTGCAACGCCCTCCGCGACGACGACTGCGACGGGCTGCGCGACGAGGCCGACCCCGACCTCGACCCGAGCTCCCTCATCGACTGGTTCATCGACGGGGACGGCGACGGCTACGGTGCTTTGGGCGGGGCCGCCCTCGCGGCCTGCGCGGCCCCGGTCGGACGGGTGGACGACGACAGCGACTGCGACGACGGCGCGGTCGCCATCAACCCCGGCGCCGACGAGCTGTGCAACGACGGCGAAGACAACGACTGCGACGGCACCTTGGGCACCACCGCCGCGCTCGGCACCTGCGCCTACGCCGCGGGCACCATCGCCAGCGCCGACCAGCTGTTCTTCACCGGCACCGCTGGCGAAGACCTCGGCTACGCCCTGGCTTTTGTGCCCCGGGCCGAGGCGCCGGGCGCCCACCACCTGCTGGTCGGCGCGCCCTTCGTGGACTTCGGCACCGGCGGCGGCGCTCGGGACTGGGGTTCGGCCGGGGTCATCGCTGGACAGTCGAGCTGGGGCCTCAGCACCAACACCACCGCCGCGGCGCTGAGCGCCGACCGGCAGACCTGGCGCGGCGAGGCCAAAGACGACTACTTTGGGATGGCGGTCGGCGCGGGCGACTTTGACGCCGATGGCGTGGTGGAGCTGTTCTTCGGCGCGCCGGGCTGGAACAACGGCGGCGGCGGCGGCAACGCCGACTACGGCAAGGTCTACATGCTCGACCTGCCGAGCAGCGGCACCATCGCGGTGCTCGACATCGGCGCCACCGCGGCGCTCTCCCGCGGCGGCGGCGCGCTCAACCGCTTCTTCGGCGCCGCGCTGGACGTGGCCGACGCCGATGACGACGGCGACGCCGATCTGCTCGTGGGCGGCCCCGAGTGCTCGGCCGCCCTGGCCGGTGACTGGGGCGCGAGCCCGGGCACGACCGGCGGGGCGGGCCGGGCCCTGTTCATCGCCGGCGGCAGCGGGGCCGGCGCGCTCACCGCCACCCACGCCGCGCGCTGGCTCGGCTCCTCCGTCGGCTGGTGCGCCGGCGGGGGCGTGCTCTGGGGCGACCTCGACGCCGATGGCGTGATGGAGGCCATCATCGCCGAGCCCTACGCCACCGGCAGCGGGTCCGCGGCGCGGGCCGGCCGGGTCTATGTCGATGATCTCACGGCCACCGGCGACATCAACCTCGCAGACCTCCCCTACCTCTGGGCCTCGGAGGCCGACAGCTTGCTCGGCCGGGCGATGGCGGTGGGCGACCTCGACGGAGATGGCGTCAACGAGCTGGTCCTCGGCGAGGCCAACGACGGCTCCAACAGCGGCGCGGTCTACCTCATCGCCGGCGCCGACCTGCCCACCGCCGGCGCGGCCCTGCCCGAGGTCATCGCCGACACCACCCTGCTCGGCGACGCGGCCAGCCGCTTCTTGGGCGCCAGCGTGGCGGTGCCCGGCGACGTCGACGGCGCGCCCGACGGCCTCGCCGAGCTGCACGTGGGCGCGAGCCGGGCCAACATCGCCGGCGGCGGCACCCACAACGCCGAGGGCGGGCTGTACTTGTTCAGCGGCCCGCTGATGGTCGGCGGCACGGTCCTGGTCGGCCCGAGCACCCACACCGTGCTCTACGCCGATCTCGCCAATGCCTGGCTGGGCGACCGCCTCATCGCCGGCGGCGACCTCAACGACGACGGCCTGCCAGACACCGTTGTGGCCGAGGCGGAGGGCTCGGCCTCCCGCGGCGTCCACGTGCTGCTCGGCCTCGGCTACTGAGCCAACGGGAGCGGTGGGAACGGCCTGTAGCACGCCAATCCGGTCCACATGGGCGCGCCCCTGCGCTGCGCTCCGGGTCGGCCCCCCGCCGGGCGTCGGGCGCGGCCCCGCCGCGGGCCACGGTCCCGCGCCGCGCGCCCTCGGTCGCTCCGCGACGGCGGCGCCGCCGCCCCCTCCGGTCAGCCTCGCGCGGGCGCGGCGAACCGTGCGCGGCGAACCGTGCGCGGCCCACGGGTGGCCTCGGGTGGTCGCGGCAGGGCGGGCCCCTCCGCGGTTGATCCCCTGCGCCGCGGGCGGTAGGCTCGGCCCAGCCGGGG
>CANHON010000250.1 GCA_947462115.1 Deltaproteobacteria bacterium
ACCTCCTTCTTGCAGCCGGCGAACAGGGCGGCGACGACGAGGAGGGCGGGCAGGGCGGTGGCGCGGGTGCCGATCATGGCGGGCTCCGGAGGCGATGGAAGGGGCGCGGCCGGCCGGGGGAAGAGCTGCCGCGATTGACCTAAAGGCTGGAAGATCACCAGGTTACGAAGGCGCCGCCCCCGCAAGGAGGCAGACGCGCGGACCGATGCCCGGCGCACCCGACCATCCTAAGCCGCGCGCAAGCCGAGCGGTAGCGGGGGGACTCCGCCGACCGCCCGCCCCGAAGGGCCGATCCGGGGCGAAGGGCCCTGCGCTTGGCCGCAGCCGACAGGATAGGCCGCGCGCCCCTGCTGAGGACCCTGTCGCATGGCCGCTGAACCCGTCGAACCCGCCGCCCTCGAGCTGAGGCGCCAGCGCGCGGTTACCCTGCTCGTGCCCCTTTTCGTCCTCTCGGGCGCGACCTCCCTGGTCTACGAGACCTTGTGGGAGCGGCAGCTGCACCTCGTGGTGGGCACCTCGCAGGTCTCGGTGATCACCGTGCTGGCGGCCTTTATGACGGGCTTGGCCGGCGGCGGCTTCGCGGCCTCCCGCTTCGCGGATCGCGTCAAGCGGCCCCTGGTCACCTATGCGCTGCTGGAGGGGGCGATCGGCATCTACGCCCTGCTGTTCCCGCACCTCATTCAGCTGCTGGTGCCGGTCTACACCGGCTTCTGGGAGACGGTGCACCCGAGCCCCACGGCTTTTGCCACCTTCCAGTTCTTGCTGCTCGGCCTGTTCTTGCTGCCGCCCACCATCTGCATGGGCGCGACCCTGCCGATCTTGGCGCGTTTTGGCGCCCTGGCCGAGGACAGCTCCGGCCGCGCGGTGGGCCGCCTCTACGGCGCGAACACCCTCGGCGCCGTCGTCGGCGTCGGCCTCGCGGGCTTCTACCTGCTGCCCACCCACGGCCTCAACGCCACTACTTGGATCACCGCCGGCGGCAACCTGCTGCTCTGCCTGATGGCCGGCAGCCTGGGCCTGTCGGTCGGCGACGCGGCCGCGCCCGCCGCCAAGACCAGCGAAGAGCAGTCCAGCTCGGCCCCCGCCTGGACCTACGCCCTGCCGGCCCTGGCCTTGATGGCCGGCCTCTCCAGCCTCATCTACGAGGTGAGCTGGTTCCGCGTGATGGTCCTCACCCTCGGCGGCAGCGCCTACGCGTTCAGCGTCATGTTGTTGGCCTTCTTGCTCGGCATCGGCACGGGCGGCTGGGCAGGCGGCCCCATCGCCGACGCGGCTTGGCGCCGCGGCAAGCTCAGCGGCGTGCTCGTGGCCCTCGCCTGCGCCCAGCTCGGCGTGGCCGGCTTGGCCTATGGCGTGATGTGGCAGTACAACGAGCTGCCGTTCTGGTTCGTGGACCTCTACGGCATCGTCGAGAAGCACCCGAGCTACCTCTGGCCGATGAAGCTCGGGCTCTCGGTGTCGATCATGGCCCCGCCCGCCTTCTTTATGGGCGTGACCTTCCCGGTGCTGGTCCGCGCCGCCTCGGTGGGGGCCTCCTTGGGCGCCCCGGTCGGCCGCATCTACGGGTGGAACACCCTCGGCTCGATCCTCGGGGCCACGCTCGGCGGCCTCGTGCTCCTGCCGAACATCGCCGTGTCGCGCACTGTGCTCGTGGCGGTCTCGCTCAACCTCATCGCTGCGGGCGGCGCCCTGTGGGCCGCCAGCGAGGCCCGGGAGCGCAAGCTCGGCCTGCCCCAGCAGCTCGGCATCGTCGGCATCGTGATGACCTTGATCGGCTTGGTGAACTGGGCCAAGCCGCCCTGGAACCCGCTGCTGATGACCGCCGGCATGTACAAGTACGTGTCGGACATGGAGCCCGAGGAGCGCACCCGCGAGGGCGTCCTGGAGTTCGCGGTCACCCCCTACGAGCTGCTCTACTACAAAGAGGGCCTGTCCTCGGTCGTGACCGTCGCGAAGGCCAAGGGCGGAAAGAACATCTGGCTGGCCAACAACGGCAAGGTCGACGCCAGCACCCAGATCGACATGCCCACCCAGGTGCTGTGCGCCCACCTGCCCTTCGTCTACGCCCCGGACGCCCAGGACGTGCTGGTGATCGGCCTCGCGAGCGGCATCACCGCCGGCAGCGTGGCCATGCACAGCCACCCCACCTCGATCGAGATCATTGAGCTGGAGCCCGCCATCGTCGAGGCCAGCCACTTCTTCGACGAGCACAACCACAACGTGCTGCAGGATCCGCGGGTCAAGCTCATCGCCAACGACGGCCGCAACCACCTGTTCTTGCAGCCCGACGGCCGCTACGACCTCATCGTCTCCGAGCCCTCCAACCCCTGGCTCACCGGCGTGAGCAACCTGTTCACCGCCGAATTCTTCGCGATGGGCAAGCGCAAGCTCAAGCCTGGCGGCGTGTGGTCGCAGTGGGTCCAGCTCTACGGCATGGACTACGAGGACCTCCGCAGCTTGTTCCACACCTTCGCGGCCTCCTACAAGTACGTGCACCTCTACAGCACCATCGAGGACGCCGACACCGTGCTGATCGGCAGCGACTCGCCGCTCAAGCTCGACGCCGACGCCGTGGCCAAGATCATGGGCCGTGACCCCAGCGTCGCCGCCGACTTTGCTGTGATTGACGTACAGGAGCCTGAAGACGTCATCCTCCGCTTCCTCGTGGACCAAGACAAGATCTTGGCCATCACCTCGGACGCCGAGCTCAACACCGACGACAACATGCGCATCGAGTACGGCGCGCCCCTGCACCTGCACGAGGACACCGCCGAAGAGAACTTTATGCGCCTGCTCAAGGCCTGGGACGTCCGGGCCTACATCGCCACCGACAAGGTCGAGGGCGTGGAGGGCATGCAGGCCCTGGCCGAGGCCTACGCCCGCAACGACGAGCCGCTCAAGGCCTACATGACCATCCAGGCCGCCCTCAAGGAAGAGCCGGAGAACGTCGAGCTGATCGAGCTGCTGCCCGCCTACGCCACCCGCTACCGGCAGATCTTGAAGAGCCGCGACGGCGACGAAGATGAGGAAGGCGAAGAAGGCGAAGAAGGCGAGGCCGAGGGCGAAGGCGAGGCGGAAGGCGAAGAGCCGAAGTCGGGCCTCGAGGGCCCCGCCGAGCCCGGCGTCGAGGCCACGGCCGACGGCAAAGACCCCTTCACCGAAGGCGCGCCGCGCTAGCCCACCGCCGCGGCGGGCCAGCGGAGGCCCCGATGCCCCTCCCCGCCCGGCACACCCTCGACCAGCTGCTGGTGCTCGAGGCCATCGTGCAGACCGGCTCCTTCGCGGGGGCCGCCCGCGCGCTGCACCGGGTGCCCTCCGCCATCAGCTACTCGGTGGCCGGTCTTGAGAGCGCCCTCGGCGTCACCATTTTCGACCGGGGCGGCCACAAAGCCGCGCTGAGCGCCGAGGGCCGACGGGTGCTCGGGGCCGCCGCCGCGATGCTCGAGTCGGCCCGCCGCCTCGACGCCCTCGGCTTGGCCCTCGCCGGCGGCTTTGAGCCCAGCCTGGAGCTGGTGGTGGACGGCGCGCTGCCGATGCGGCCGGTGCTCCGCGCGCTCCGGTCCTTCGGGGCGCTGGGGCTGCCCACCCGGGTGCAGCTCGTAGTGGAGCACCAGGACGGCGTGGTGGAGCGCTTCTCACGCGAGAGCGCCGACCTGATGTTGGCCCTCGATCTGGAGAACGCCGGCGCGGTCCAGGCCGAGCCCCTGCCGCCCCTCGAGCTGCGCCTCCTGACCCGCGCGGACCACCCCTTGCTCAGCGCCGGGCCGATCGACCGCTCGGCCCTCCAGGCCCACACCGAGCTGGTGGTGCGCGCCTCGACCCAGCGCGCCCAAGAGGCCCCCCGCGACCCGTGGTTCGGCGGCCCCCAAGCCCTGAGCCTGAGCGACTTTCACGCCAAGCGCCTCGCGCTGCTCGAGGGCCTCGGCTTTGGGTGGATGCCGGTCCACCTCGTCGAAGATGACATCCAGCGGGGTGTTCTCGTCGTGGTTCCGGTGGATGAGGGCGCGAGCTGGACCTACCGACCGGCCCTCGCTTGGCGGGCTGGCCGCCCCCTCGGCCCCGCCGGCGAGCGCCTGCGCGCCCTGCTCCTCGAGGCCCACGGGCCGTCGGCCTGACCATCAAACGGTTCGAACGAGTCAGGCAAAAATCATCACTTTTATTGTTCGAGAGACCGCGGCAGAATGGCTCACCAGCCAGAGGTCTCCATGCACCGCACCGCCGCTCTCGCCGCCTTCACCGCCACCGCCGCGCGCGGGCTGCCCCTCCGAGGCGCCGGCTTGACCCTCGGCCTGACCCTCGGTCTGTTGGGCGGGCTCGCCGGCTGCAGCACCGACTTCACCATCGCCAAGACCGAGGAGATCCCGCCCGGCGCCGACACCGGCGAGGCGGGCGAGCCCGGCCCCGAGGACACCGGCACCCCGGCGGGCGACGAGGGCGCGGCCGACGGCGGCGCAGGCGACAGCGGCACCACCGAGGGCACCGACACCGGGGGCACCGACGGCGGCGGCACGGGCGGCGGCGGCACCGACGGGAGCGGCACCGACGGCGGCGGCACCGACGGCGGGAGCACCGACGGCGGCGGCACCGACGGCGGCAGCGGCGACGGCACCACCGACGAGCCGCCCCCGGCCGACGACTGCGAGGGCGTGGCCGATCAGATCTACGTGATCGACAAGGACACCGAGGAGCTCTACCTGTTCGACCCCGCCACCTTGGCGCTGACGGACGTGGGCGCGCTCGACTGCGGCTCCTGGTCGCAGCCCGCCAGCATGGGCGTGGGCCGCGACGGCTTCGCCTATGTCCGGTACAGCGATCAGAGCGTCTACCAGGTCGATCTCACCACCCTGGCCTGCACCGCCACCAGCTACAGCGACCGCAGCACCGGCTTTGGCGCCTTCGGCATGGGCTACGCCACCGACTCGGCCACGACCTGGCACGACCAGCTCTACATCGCCAACAGCCGCCAGATCGCCACCCTCGACACCAGCACCATGCGGGTCACCTCCTTCGCCACGATGCCCAGCCAGTCCGAGCTGACCGGCAACGCCGACGGCGAGCTGTGGGCCTTCTTGCCGCTGGAGAGCCCCGCCGAGCTGCGCCGCATCGACCAGTTCACCGGCACGGTGGCCGAGACGCTGCGCATCAGTGGCTTCCCGAGCCCCACCGACATCGACACCTTCGCCTTCGCGGCCTGGGGCGGCGAGCTCTACGCTTTTGTGCGGGTCTACGGGGTCGGCAGCAGCACCGACGTCTACCGCGTGGAGAGCTCCGGGCGCCTCACGCGGGTCGCCACCCGCATCGGCATCAACGTGGTGGGCGCCGGCGTCTCTACCTGCGCGCCGACCGACGCCCCCTGAGCGACGGCCCCCGGAGCGCCGCCCCGACCAGGGCCAGCGCGAGGGGGACCAGCGCGCCGCCGCCCCGACCCGTCGCAGCGCAGCCCAGCGAGCCGCCGACCCGCTTGCCAATGGCCTCCAGCGCGCCATCCCCGGTGTCATCGGCGGTCGGTCCGCCCTCCGCCCCACCGTCGGCGTCCCCGTCAGCCCCACCGCCGGCGCCACCGCCGCCGGCCTCGCCCGCGCCGCCGGGACCGCCGCCCGCGCCGCTGCCGCCCGCGCCCGTGTCGGGGGTGCTCGGGTCGGGGAGGGTGGTCTCGCGGGCCATCATCTCCCAAAATGCCGGATCATCGCCCTCATAGTTCAGCGCCCAGAAGCCGACGCCGCCCAGGCCCTCGTCTACCGCCCAGCGCACCTTGGCCTCCACCGCGGGCGTGTCGTCGTACCAGAGCTGGCTGCGGCTGCTTGGGAAGGTGTAGGCGGTCTCGGTGAGGCTGTCGTAGCTGCGGCCGGTGCGCGCGGCCTGCTCCACCGCCGAGGACATCACCACCGAGGAGCCCCCGCCGGTGGCCGTGCCGGGGACCGCCGTGCTGGTGGTGGGCCAGGACTGGCCGTAGAGGGGCAGCCCGAGCACGATCTGGTGGTCGGGCACGCCCTTGGAGCGGTAGTCCTCGACCGACCAGGCCAAGGACCAGGTGGACCACACGCCGCCGCCGTTCAGGGGCGCGTTGGGGCCAGGGTCCCCGCCGGTCCAGTGGTAGCCATAGCCCATGATGAAGAGCTGATCAGCGTGCCTTGCGATGTTCCCGTAGTCGTAGGCGCTGGACCAGTCCACCGCCGGCAGGGCCACGCTCAGCTCCGGCACCCGGGCCTTGAGCTCGCTGAGGAAGGTGACGAAGTCGCCGCGCAGGCTCGAGGGCATGCCCTCGCAGTCCACCGCCACGCCGTGCCCGCCGTGCGCCTCGACGAGATCGCCGAGCGTGTCCACCAGGGTGGCCCGGCGGCTGGCGCTGGGCAGCACCGCGCGCATCACGTCGCTGTCGAAGCAGGTCAGCGTGAGGTGCACGTGGGTGCCGTAGGGCGCAGCCAGCGCGACCGCCCGGGAGGCCACGTCGGTCCAGCGGCGGGTGTCGGAGACGGTGCCGTCGCTGTTCAGGTCCACCGCGAAGATCGCCACGTGGGTGAGGCGCGCGTAGGGCAGCTCGTCCACCGTGCCCGACCAATAGGCGTGGTAGCCGTAGACAATGACGTCAGGAGCGCCATCTTCGGTGGGGGGCGCCGCCGGCCGCGGGGCGCGCGGGGCGCCGGAGGCCCCGAGCGGCGGCGCGGCGCGGTGGGCCGCGTGGGTGCCCGCGGGGGCGCCCGCGGGGGCGCCAGCCTGGGCGACTTGGGGACCCCAAACGAACAGCCCGAGCACGGGGAGGACCGCCCGCAGGCGGGGCGCCAACAGCGGGGCCGAGGGGCGCGGGGCGACCGGAAGCGGCGAGGACATGGGGCTCCTGAGCGCGGGGCAGCCGCGGGACCCGCAGCATAGCAAAGCGCTTCCGAGGCGCGCCGGGCGGGGCCTCGGGATAG
>CANHON010000251.1 GCA_947462115.1 Deltaproteobacteria bacterium
CGGGCGGCGGGGCGGGCCTCGGGGCGGTGCAGCAGCATGGCGGTCAGCAAGCTGCGCACGCCGGGGTTGTGGACCTCGCGCAGGCGGTTGGCCACCTCCCGGTCGTGCTCCTCGCCGTCCAGCGCGAGCTGAAGCAGGCGCTTGCGGCTGAGGTCCTGGTGGAGGCGCTGCTGGGTGAGGCCGGCGAAAACAACGCAGCCCAGGCTGTAGACGTCACAGGCGGGGCTGACGGCGTCGTCGAGGAAGCGCTCGGGGGCGATGTAGCCGGGGGTGCCGACCACCGTGCCGGTGCCGGTGTGGCCGTCCCGCTCGACCCGGGGGGAGCGGGCGATGCCGAAGTCGAGCAGCTTGACGGTGCCGTCGAGGGTGACGCGGATGTTGCTGGGCTTGATGTCGCGGTGCACCAGCTCGAGGTTGGTGGCCGTGGCGTGCAGCGCGCTCGCGACCTCGCCGCACAGCTCGATGAGGGCCCGCTCGGGGATGCTGTCCTGGCCCTGGACGCACCGCAGAAGGTCGTCGCCGTCGAGGTACTGGGTGACGAGGCTGACGCGGCCGGCGAGGTTGACCATGTCGACCACGCTCAAGATGGCGCGGTGGTCGAGGCGCGCGAGCAGGTTGGCCTCGTAGCGCAGCCGCTGCACGGCGTCTTCGTCGGGCGCGACGTCGCGCTTGAGGGTCTTGACGGCGACCTCGCGCACCAAGCCGCCCGGGCTCGACATCGTCGCCCGGTAGACCTCGCCGAAGCCGCCGCGTCCCACGCATGCGTGCAGCTCGAAGACCCGTCGATGCATACAACCCCCGACAGGGCGCGCCTGTCGCTCTCAGCCGTTCCTCAGGTGACAGACGCCCCGGCGGCCAGCGGGTCGCCCCGCCAGAGCTGCCCCCGCCACATCAACGACACCATCCGCATGTCGCCGGCGAGGGACCACAGCGGGTAGGTGAAGGTGGCCGGGCGGTTCTTCTCGATCAAGAAGTGGCCGGCCCACGCGAAGGCGTAGGCGAAGACCACGGCCCCGAGGCTCATGGGGTTGGCCACCGCGCAGAGCACGACGACCGCGAGCAGCGACAGCACGCCGCTCCGGCGCGCCTCGACCGCGCGAGACAGGTAGAAGATCACCGCGGAGGCCAGCAAGGCGAGGCCCATGCGGAGGGGCGCCTGGGCCACCGCCGCGAGGAGCGTGGCCAAGAAGCCGCTGGTCCCGCAGAAGTGCAGCCACCGGCTGCGCGGATCGCGGTGCTCCCCGAGGTACTTCGGCCAGAAGTCGGTGAAGGTGGAGATCCGAGGTGCTTGGGGATCGACCTTCATGGCGGCTCCGGGACGGAGAGGGGGGACGGCCCGACGGCGAGACGCAGCCTCGCCCTGGTGCGCCATGCGGCGGTCGCTGGGCCAGGGTAGCCCGTTTCCGCAGCCGGGGCCGCGCGCGTGGCCCCTGGAGGTGCGGTGCTGTTCACGCAGAGGATACCTGTCAGCCTGATCACCGGGGCGCTCGGGGCGGGCAAGACCACCGTGGTCAACCGCCTCTTGGGCGCGCGCGGCGAGCGCCGCCTCGTGGTGCTGGTCAACGAGCTCGGCGCCCTCGGGGTGGACGGCGCGCTGGTGCAGGACGGCGCCCTGCGAACGGTCGAGCTCACCGATGGCTGCGTCTGCTGCGCCCTTCAGGGCGAGCTCTCCGCCGCCCTGCTGCGCCTGCTCGACCGCGTGCCCGGGGTGGAGCGGGTGCTGCTCGAGACCACCGGCGCCGCCGATCCGGGGCCCCTCGCGTGGACCTTGCTCGGCGACCCGGCGCTGCGGGCGCGGCTCCGCCTGGATGGCGTGATCACTGTAGTGGATGGTGTTTTCGCGGCTCAGCAGGCCCTGGAATGCCCCGAGTGGGCGCGGCAGGTGCTGCTGGCGGACCGCCTGCTCCTGAGCAAAACCGCGCTGGCCTCGCCCTCGGCCCTCGCCGCCGCTGGGCGTGCCCTCCGCGCGCTGCGCCCCGGGCTGCAGCCCCTCGACCTCGCCGACCCCGGCCTCGCGCTCTGGTCGGCGGTGGAGGGGGCCGGCGCCTGGAGCCTCGACCGGGTGGAGGCCGAGCTGCGCGGCGCCTCGGCGGGCCTGCCGGAGGGTTCCGATGGATGGCGCGGGCGGCCCACCGCGGCGCACAGCCCGGGCCTCGGGGTGCGCTCGGTGTCGATCGACGGCTGGCTCGACCCCATCCTGGTCGAGCTCTGGCTGGATCGGCTGCTCGGGGCGCACGGCGGGGCGCTGCGCCGCCTCAAGGGGCTGCTGGCCCTGTGGGGCAGCGAGCGGCTCGTGGTGCTCCAGTGTGTGCACGGGCAGCGAGAGTCGGCCGAAGGCGGCCCCGTGGCGCTCGCCCAGCCCCGCTCCATCGTCGTCTTGATCGGCGTGGACGTTGACCTCGACGAGGCGGCGGCCGGGCTCTGGGCGGCGCGCTGGGTGGAGAACGATGCTGAACAGGCCCGTGCATGACCGCGGCGTGTTAGTCAGTGGCTGACCTCTTGATGCCCCCCTGCGCCAGCGAGCCCGAACAATGAGCGTCTTTCAGCTCCACCAGCCCTACGCTCCGGCGGGTGATCAGCCCGAGGCCATCCGTCAGCTCACCGAGGGCCTGCTGCGCGGCGATCCCGCGCAGGTGCTGCTCGGGGCCACCGGCACCGGCAAGACCTTCACCATCGCCAACGTCATCGCGGCGGTGGGGCGGCCCACCCTGCTGCTCTGCCACAACAAGACGCTGGCCGCGCAGCTGTTCGGAGAGCTCCGGCGCTTCTTCCCCAACAACGCCGTCGAGTACTTCGTCAGCTACTTCGACTACTACCAGCCCGAGGCCTACGTGGCCTCGAGCGACACCTACATCCAAAAAGACTCGCTGATCAACGAGCGCATCGACAAGCTGCGGCACGCCGCCACCCGCAGCCTGCTGGAGCGCCGCGACGTGATCATCGTCAGCAGCGTCTCTTGCATCTACGGCATCGGCTCCCGCGAGGCCTACGACGGCATGCTCCTGCGCCTGCGGGTCGGCCAGACCATCGACCGCAAGGACCTGCTGCGGCAGCTCGTCGACATCCTGTTCGAGCGCAACGAGGCGGACTTCCACCGCGGCACCTTCCGGTCGCGGGGCGATGTGGTGGAGGTCTTTCCGGCCCACGAGGACGAGGTGGCGATCCGCATCGAGCTGTTCGGCGACGAAGTGGAGCGCATCAGCACCTTCGACGCGCTGCGCGGCACCCGCATCGCCGCGCTGGATCAGATCGCCATCTACCCGGCCTCTCACTACGTCACGCCCAAAGAGCAGCTCGATCGAGCGGTTCGGTCGATCCAGGACGAGCTGCAGGAGCGCCTCGTCGATCTGCGCGACCGGAGCTGGCTGCTGGAGGCGCAGCGGCTGGAGGAGCGCACCCTGTTCGACCTCGAGATGATCGAGCAGACCGGCCGCTGCAAGGGCATCGAGAACTACTCCCGCCACCTCAGCGGGCGGGACACCGGCGGCCCGCCGCCCACCCTCATGGAGTTTTTCCCCGAGGATTGGCTGCTGGTCGTGGATGAGAGCCATGCCACCGTTCCGCAGGTGGGCGGCATGTACAAGGGCGACCGCGCCCGCAAGGAGGTGTTGGTCCGCCACGGCTTTCGGCTGCCCAGCGCGCTCGACAACCGTCCGCTGCAATTTCATGAGTTTGAGGCCCTGGTGCGCCAGGCCATCTACGTCAGCGCCACCCCGGCCGACTACGAGCTCCAAGCGGCGGGCGGCGTGGTCGTCGAGCAGATCATCCGGCCCACCGGCCTGCTGGACCCCGAGGTCGAGGTGCGGCCCGCCTCCTCCCAGGTCGACGATCTGGTGCCCACCTTGCGCGGCGTCATCGCCCAGGGCGACCGGGCGCTGGTGACCGTGCTCACCAAGCGCATGGCCCAAGAGCTGTCGGACTACCTGCGTGAGCTGGGCTTCAAGGTGCGCTACCTGCACGCCGACATCGACACCCTCGAGCGCATCGAGATCGTGCGCTCCCTGCGGCTCGGCGAGATTGACGTGCTGGTGGGCATCAACCTCTTGCGCGAGGGCCTCGACATCCCCGAGGTGGCCTTGGTGGCGGTGCTCGACGCCGACCGCGAGGGCTTTCTGCGCAACCCCACCAGCCTCATCCAGACCATCGGGCGGGCCGCCCGCAACGTGCGCGGCCGGGTGGTGCTCTACGGCGACCGGGTCACCCCCTCGATGCACGCCGCCATGGAGGAGACCCGCCGGCGCCGCGAGACCCAACACCAGTGGAACCTCGACCACGGCATCACGCCGGAGTCCATCCTCAAGGCGGTCGACAGCCCGCTGGCGGAGCTGCTCGACGGCGAGCGGGTCCTGGCGCGCACCGACCGGCCGGCCCTGCCCAGCACCCCGGGCCAGGACCTGCCCGACGCCGGCACCGTGGCCAACACCATCCTGCGTCTCAGCCGGGAGATGAAAGAGGCCGCCAAGAAGCTGGAGTTTGAGCGGGCGGCTGAGCTCCGCGACCGGGTCAAGCAGCTCCAGACCTGGGCGGTCGAGAACGGGGTGGCCCTCTGAATTGGCGTCCCCGAGGCCGCTTTAGCCGCGTCGGCGGGCCCAGAGGCGCCGCAGCAGGCCGGGTCGGGGCGGGCCCGCGCTCAGGGGCTGCTCGCCGTCGAGCAGCGCGCGGACGAAGGCCTGCACCCGCGCGGGGTCCGCCTCGCCTTGGTACACGCCCTGGGCCTGCCGGGGGCTGAGCAGGTCGGCGGGCGCCTCGAGCTGGAGGCCAGGGTCGAGCAGGCCCACCAGCGGCGGGGGCGAGAAGTCGGCCCGCATCGCTCGGGCTTGGCGCAGCGCGTCGCTCGGGTCGGGATCGACGCACAGCAGCACCAAAGCGAAGCGCCCGCGCCGCACCGCCCGCAGCCCGCTGTCCCCCGGGGCCAGCAGCTCCAGCTCGTGCCCCTCGCGCAGGGCCTCCGCGAGCGCGAGGCGGCGGCGCAGGGCCTCGTCGATGATCAGGATCCGCGGCAGGCTCACGCGCCCTCCGGCCAGCGGTCGGCGGGCAAGGCGGCGCGCAGGGCGGCGGCGGTCGGCGCCGGTGCGCCGGTGAAGTGGGCGAAGCTCAGGCGCGCTTGGTGCAGGAGCATGGCGTGGCCCCCGAGCGGCGCCGCGCCAGCGGCCTGGAGCGCGGCGCCCAGGGCGGGCTCTGGCCTGCGCCAGTAGTTGGTATCGACGTACAGGCCGCCGTTCTCGACAGGGGCCAGGCGGAGGAGGCCCGCTTGTTCGCCTTCGGGCGCGGCCGTGCAGTCGATGACCAGGGGCGAGGGGGCGCCGGCGCGCCAAGGCCGGGCGCTGCAGCCGATCGCCGCCGCCGCCGCTTCCGCCGCCGCTGGGCGCCGGGCTTGCAGCCACACCTGCAGGCCGCGCCGGTGGAGCGCCGCCGCGACCCCCCGGGCGGCGCCGCCCGCGCCGAGCACCACGGCGGAGCGGGGCAGGGGCCGACGCTCCTCGACCGCCGCGACAAGGCCCTCTCCATCGGTGTTGTAGCCAATGAGGCGCCCATCCGGGGCGCGGAGCACCGTGTTGACCGCCCCGGCCGCGGCCGCGCAGGGGCCGAGCGCGTCGAGCTGGTCGAGCATCGTTTGCTTGAGGGGCAGGGTGAGGTTCAGGCCCTGGATCGGCAGCGCCCGGAGCGCCGCCCCGAGCGCGACGGCCCCCGCGCCCACCTCCAGGGCGACGTAGACGCCGGCGCGGCCGCTCAGGGAGAACATCGTGTTGTGCAGCAGGGGCGAGAGGCTCCGCGCGACCGGACGCCCGAGCAAGGCGAACAGCGGCGTTTCGCCGGAGATGGCCTGCTGCACGTTGTTCAGGGGCTCTCCAGCGCGAGCCAGGCCGCGGCGGTGTCGCGGGCGATCTGGGCGCGGAGGGCGTCGGCGTCGGCGAAGCGCTCCTCCCCGCGGAGCCGCGCGACGAACTGCACCGAGAGCTCGTGGCCATAGAGCTCGCCGCTGAAGTTCAGCAGGTGCACCTCGACCAAGAACCGACCCTCGCCGCCGAAGGTGGGCCGCACGCCGAGGTTGGCCACCGCCGGTCGCGGCGGGCCCCCGTTGAGGCTGGCCCGCACCGCGTAGACGCCCTTGGCTGGCAGCAGCTCGGCGCTGGACTCGACGTTGGCGGTGGGGAAGCCGAGGGTGCGGCCGCGCCGATCGCCGGAGACCACCGCGCCGCGCACGGCGTAGGGCCGCCCCAGCAGCCGGGCCGCCGCCGCGACCTCGCCCGCCGCCACGAGGGCGCGCAGGCGGGAGGAGCTGACCACGCCGCCCTCGGCCTCCACCGCCGCGATGGCCGAGACCGGGACCTTCGGGAGCAGGCGCTGGAGGAGCTCCAGGGTGCCGGCGCGGGCCTTGCCGAAGCGAAAGTCGTAGCCGACGACGATCTCGCTCGGGTTGATCCACCGGCCGAGCACCTCTTGGGCGAACCACTCCGGCGTATGCTGGGCGAAGGCTCGGGTGAACCGTTCGATAATGATGTGCTGCACGTCAAAGCTGCCCAACAGGCGCGCACGCTCGCTCCAGTCGGTGAGCTGGGGCTGGGCGTGGGCCGGGGCCAAGACGCTGCGGGGCGGCGGGTCGAAGGTGTAGACCGCCGCGGGCTCCCCGCGGGCGCGGGCGCGGCGCAGGACCTCGCCGAGCAGGCGCTGGTGGCCGAGGTGCACGCCGTCGAAGTTGCCGATGGTGAGCACCGGCCGGGCCGCCCCGCGCTGGGCGGCGTAGGCGGCGCTGCCGGCGAAGATCGTGGGTGCGGGCGCCGATGCGGGCGCCGATGCGGGCGACTGGGTGGCGGAGGACGGGCCGGGGCTCGGCGCGCCCGTGCTGGGCTCAGGGTTCGGGACCATGCTGCCCCCTAATC
>CANHON010000252.1 GCA_947462115.1 Deltaproteobacteria bacterium
CCCCCGTCGGGCCCCGTCCCTGGACCCCTCGAGGTGACCGTGCCAGACCCCATCTCCGCGCTGGCCCACGATCCAACCGTCACCGCCAACCTCAAGGCCGCGGCGGAGGCCGCCGGCGCGCTCATCGGCGCCGCCCTGACGGGGCGGCTGCTCGCCAGCCTCGTGGAGCGGGTCGCCCTGCCGCTCACCAGCCGGGCCTGGGCCTTTATGGCTCGCCGCACGGTGTTTTGGATGACCATGACGGGCGGAGTGGCGCTGGCGCTCCAGGCCTTCGGCGTGGACCTCGGGGTGCTGCTGGGGGCGGCGGGCGTCATGACGGTCGCGGTGGGCTTCGCGGCCCAGACCTCGACCTCCAACCTCATCAGCGGCCTGTTCCTGATGCTGGAGCGCAGCCTCACCGTCGGCGACGTCATTGAGCTCGAGGGTACGACCGGCGAGGTCATCTCGATCGACCTGCTCAGCGTGAAGCTGCGCACCTTCGACAACCTCATGGTGCGGATCCCCAACGAGTCCCTCGTGAAGGGCAAGATGATGAACCTGTCCCGCTTCCCGATCCGGCGGGTGGACTTTGCCCTGCGCTTTCCGCTGGAGCAGCCGCTGGCCCCCGTCGAGAGCACCCTGCTCGGCGTACTTCAGGACGAGGCGCTCGTGCTGCAGGAGCCCGCGCCCCAGGTGATGCTCCGCGGCTTCTCGGAGGGGACGGTGGACGTGCAGCTGTCGTGCTGGGTCGCGCGGGAGAGCTACATCGGGGTGCGGAGCCGGTTGACGGTCCTGATCCTCGAAGCGCTGCAGCGCGAGGGCCTTCAGCTCAGCGCGCCCCGCCGCGAGCTCGTCAGCTTCGTCGGCCCGCTCAGCCCGCCGACGCGCTGAGCTCGGTACCCCGCGGCCTCAGCCCCCACGCACAACACCCCGGGCCGGAGCCCAGGGTGCAGGAGTTTCGCGAGTCGGAGCTTCGGGGCTTCGGTCGCAGCGACGCCCAGCGAAGGGCGCCGCCCGCGCTCACCGACGGCGGCGCAGGCCCACGAGGCCCAGCAGCATCGCGCCGAGGGCAGCCCAGCGCCCGGTCGGAGCCGCCGGGGCGGTCGCGCAGCCGCTCGGATCCTTGGCCACGTCGTCGCCCGTCACGCCGAGGCCCTCGCAGCCCTCGTCGATGGCGCCGTCGCAGTTGTTGTCGATGCCGTCGCAGATCTCTTCGAGGTCGGGGCTGGTCCAGTTGCTGCTGTCGTCGCAGTCGCCCTGATCGGCGGTGACGCCGTCGCCGTCTTGATCGTTGGGATCGCCCGCGGCCTCATCGGCAGCGCCGTCGCAGTCGTCGTCGATGCCGTTGGTGGGATCTTCCACGGCGCCGGGGTTGATGGCGGCGTCGCCGTCATCGCAGTCGCCGCCCGTCTCGGAGAAGCCGTCGCCGTCGTCGTCGAAGTTCTCCCCGCCCTCGTCCACGAGGCCGTCGCAGTCGTCGTCGATGCCGTTGGTGGGGTCCTCTTCGCGGCCCGGCACGCGATCCGGGTTGACGTCGTCGCAGTCGCCGTCGTCTTCGGTCACGCCGTCGCCGTCGTCGTCGTAGGCGGTGCCGCCCTCGTCGATCAGGCCGTCGCAGTCGTTGTCTTCGAAGTCAACGATCTCCGGCGCCCCGGGGTAGGTGTCGGCGTCGGCGTCGTCGCAGTCACCGGCCCACTCGGCGTAGCCATCGCCGTCTTCGTCGATCACGCCAGCGTCCACGACGCCGTCGCAGTCGTCGTCGATGCCGTTGCCGAAGATCTCCACGGTGCCAGGCGAGACGGCCGCATCGCCGTCGTTGCAGTCGCCAGCATCCTCGGAGTAGCCGTCGCTGTCGTCATCGTAGAGGGCGGTGCCCTCGTCGATGAGGCCGTCGCAGTCTTGATCGAGGCCGTCCGGCGCCTCGACCGTGCCCGGGCTCACGCTGCCATCGGCGTCGTCGCAGTCACCGCCGGACTCAGAGACGCCGTCGCCGTCGTCGTCCGACCAGATGGTGCCCTCGTCGACCGCGCCGTCGCAGTCCTGGTCCACACCGTCGGGGCCCTCGGGGGCGCCGGGGTAGACCGCGATGTCGGCGTCGTTGCAGTCGGTGCCGCCCGAGACGTAGTCCGCGGGGTAGCCGTCGCCGTCGAGGTCGTTGAGGTCGCCGTCGCGGCAGTCTTGGTCGATGCCGTCGTAGGCGATCTCGACCGCGACCGGGTTGATCGCCGCGTCGTTGTCGTTGCAGTCGCCGCCCGGGAGGGCGCCGGTGCCCGGCACGCCGAGGGTGGGGAGGCCCACGTAGGCGGACGGCACGTAGAGATCGCGGTCAGCGTCAAAGTCGTCGTCGAGGGCGCAGTCCGCGTCCAGGCCGTCGTACCAGGTCTCCGGGGCGCCGGGGTAGACGCTGGCGTCGTAGTCATCGCAGTCGTTGCCGTCGATGCCGCCCGCGAAGCCGTCGCCGTCCTGGTCGAGCAGGTCGAGTCCGTCGCAGTTCTGATCGACGCCGTCGTAGGGGACCTCGGTGGCGCCCGGGTTGATCCGGCGGTTGTTGTCGTCGCAGTCGTTGCCGCCGCAGACGAGGGCGTCGTAGCCGTCGTTGTCGACGTCACACTCGTCCGAACCATCACAGTCCTGGTCGATGCCGTCGTAGGGGACGTCGGTGGCGCCAGGGTAGATGAAGGGGTTGGTGTCGTCGCAGTCGGTCCCGCCGCAGCTGGTGCTGTCGTAGCCGTCCTCGTCGCTGTCGCAGGAGCCGCAGTAGGTCGAGCCGGAGCCCGTCCAGGTGGCGCGCGCCGAGGTGGCCGAGGAGCCGACCACGGTCACCCACTCCACGTTGATCGACGCGCCGGCCGCGAGCGCGGCGGGGTTGGTCCACCGGATGCCGTGGCCGATGTCGCCGCTGGCGCTGGAGTAGTCGGTGAGCGCGGTGTCGGCGTCGGTGCTCGGCCAGGAGGCGAAGTGGCCCTGCGCGGTGTTGGCGGGATCACAAGCGCCGAAGCCCACCGTGATGCCGGAGGTGCCGCCGACGCTCTCCGACCAGTCCGGCCGACCATCGGAGTCGGTGTCGCGCACGTCATTGAGCGTGCTGTAGTTGCCGTAGAACGTGGCGTCCTGGTCCGGGTCGAGGCCCTGGAAGACGCGAAGCGAGTTCACGGCGCTGGAGCCGGTGTTGGTGATGTCGAAGGAGGTGGTCATCACGCCGGCGCTCGGCGCCCACCGCTCGGTGCGGACGATCCGCAGCGCGCCGGCCGTCCAGGTGTAGACCGACACCTTCTCGGAGCCGGTCGAGGCGTCGCTGTTGCTGACCAGGGTCATCGTCGTGGAGACCGACGAGGAGCCCATCGTGTAGTAGGCCGCGGCGCCCGAGGAGTTGGAGTACTCGAAGGCGAGCGCGTGGTACGGCGAGCCCGGGTAGGTGAAGTCGTTCCAGCGGCCGGAGTAGAAGGCCTGGAAGCCTCGGGCATAGGCCGAGTCGTTCCAGTTGCCGTGCGAGCCATAGTAGATCTGGATCAACGTCCCCGAGATCAACATGGAGGCGCCGTCCGCGATCATCGGCGCGCCGAGGGCCAGCCCAACGATGGCGGCGCCACCGATAAGTGACTTCATGGAAGGGGTGGCCATCTCTACCTCCGGTGGTCAGCGAGGGCGCTCGGCAAAGCTACCGACCATCGCTCACAACTGCGCACATGCGGCTGCGGGAACGACGGGGCCGCGTTCGGTCCCGGTCAAGGAAGGTGTACAGCAAGGAGCGCTGCGACCGCAAGCTCCAGCACACGCTCCCTGCAGAGATCAAAATAATACCCTCCAGCGCGTCATTTTCATCAAGGGCCGGCAAAACCAAGTCCCCATCGGATCCGAGGCGCGGCCTGCCGCCGGCGCGCGTGTCCACGATAGGAGGCGGGATGACCGCTCCCCCGCAACCGCGCCCGCCGGAGCCGCAGGCCGATCCCGCCGCCGCCGCGCTCCACCGCGATCCCGCCGCAGGCCCCACCGAAGGCCCCAGCCGGGTCCCCGCGGGCGGCCCCCTCGGCGGGCTCCACGCCCCCACCCTCGCGGAGGACGGCGTGCTGCGGCCCACCCACGTCGAGGTCAACCTCGACACGCTGGCCAGCAACCTCCGGGCGATCCAGGCACGGGTGGGGCCGGGCGTCGGGGTGATGCCTGTGCTCAAGGCCAACGCCTACGGCCACGGGCTCGTGCCGGTCGCGCGCCGCATGGAGGCCGAGGGCGCGGTCGCCCTCTCGGTCGCCTACTTGGAGGAGGGCCTGATGCTGCGGCGGGCCGGCCTGCGCTGCCCGGTGCTCGTGCTCGGCGGAGTGGTGGGCGAGCAGATCCCGCTGTTCATCCAAAACGACTTGCAGATCACCGCCAGCTCGGTCTCCAAGCTCAACGCCGTCGAGGACTGCGCGAGGGCCCTCGGCCGCCGGGCCCAGGTGCACCTCAAGATCGACACCGGCATGGAGCGCGTGGGGGTGCACTGGTACAGCGCCGGGCCGCTGCTCGAGCGCTCCGTCCAATGCCAAAACATCGACGTAATCGGCATTTACAGCCACCTCGCCAACAGCGACTCCGCTGACCCCACCCCGACCGAGACGCAGCGCGCCCGCTTCTTGGAGGCGCTGCGCTTCTACGAGCAGCGGAGCCTGCCCACCCCGCTGCGCCACCTCGCCAACTCCGGCGCGATCTTGCAGCACCCAGACTGCGCCCTCGATCTGGTGCGGCCCGGCATCCTCCTCTACGGGGTGCGGCCCGATCCGAGCGTCCCGCTGACCGTGCCGGTGCGCCCCGCCCTGCGGTGGAGCAGCCGCGTTGTCTACTTCAAGGTCGTGCCGGCGGGGGCGCCGGTGAGCTACGGCTCGACCTGGGCGCCCGCCCAAGACACCCGGGTCGTAACGGTCCCCGTGGGCTATGGAGACGGGTACTTCCGCTCAATGTCTGGCAACGCTCAGGTGCTGCTCGGCGGCGCGCGGCGCCCGGTCGTGGGGCGGATCTGCATGGATCAGCTCATGGTCGATATCGACCAGAGCAGCGCCTACAACGGGGATGAGGTCGTGCTGCTCGGCGAAGATGAGGCCGGCAACCACATCACCGCCGAAGACCTCGCCGACTGGGCCGGCACCATCGCCTACGAGGTGCTCACCAACATCAACACACGGGTGCCCCGGGTCTACTCGGGCGAGGCGCCGTAGCGAAAATGGCAGCGAACCGGCACCGAGAAGTAGCTGCTGCTGATCTCTTTGGTGACCACCAAGGCGCCGCCCTCGACCACAAAACGGGTGGTCTGGGTGGCCTTGGGGCCGACGAAGGTCAGCACCAATGCGCCCCCGCGCAGCTGGGCGGACGCGGTCAAAGCAGAGCCGTCATCGGCCTTCACGTCCACCGAGCCGCCGCCCAAGGGCACGACGGCCTCCCCGCCGTCGCAGCGCACCGTGACGCTGTTGGCGGCCCGAAGCAGCTCGTAGCGGGCGCAGGTCTTGGGCTGACCCGCGAGCCGCTCCCGAGCGAGGCCCCGCAGCGGCGCCACGATCGTCTCGACGGTCGCCTCGATCGAGGCCGACTTTCGGGCGTCGATGGTCGCCTTCGACTCGGCGAGGGCCCAGCGGCTGCTGCCCTCTGGCGGAAGCTCGGCCCAGGCGCGCCCGGACCCCAGGCCGAGGCCCGAGGCCAAGGCCAGCCACACGCCCAAGATCGACCCAACGCGCACCGGGCCCGCCGAAGCGGGACCCCCACAAGACTCATACGGCGCCATGCGCACCTCCGAGGGCGCATCATGCACGGCGCGGGCCACCCTGGCCCGGCCAGCCGCCGATGAGCGCCTGGCTCGCCCCGCTCCGGGCGCTGGGACCCACGCGCCTGAGCCTCCTGGCGCTGATCGCCGTGCTGCCCCTGCGGTTCCCCGGCGCCCTCCCCGGGCCGCTGGTGGTGAGCGCCGACGACCACTTGACCGTACACCACGTCTTTCAGGAGGAGGCCGGCGGACGGGTCCGCCACCCCGCCCTCTCCGATCCAGCGGTGCAGCTCGCCGCGCTGGAGGCCCAGGTCCTCGACAGCCTGCGGCGGGGGCAGGCGCCGCTGTGGAACCCCCAGCTCTACGGCGGCGCGCCCCTGCTCGCGGACGCCCAGTCAGCCCCGCTCTCGCCCCGCACCCTGCTGCGCCTCGCGCTGCCGCCGGCGCCGGCGAACGACCTCGCCGTGGCCCTCGTGATGGTGTGGGCGGGCCTCGGGGTGGCCTTGCTGGCCCGCGCCGCGCTGGAGGCCTCGGGGCGGGTAGAGCACGAGATCACTGTGCTGGTGATGATCTTCGCCGGGTCGAGCGCCATGCTCTCGCCCTACCTCTCGGTCTGGCTGCTCCACCCCCACGCCGTCGCCGCCGCCTCGGTGCCCTGGATGGCGCTGGCGGTCGCCCGCCGGAGCCCGCTGGGCCTCGCGCTCGCGACCTTCGGCGTGGCGATCGGGGGCCACCCCGGCACCCTCGTGCACGGGATTGGCCTCAGCATCGCCATTCTGATCGGCTTGGCCTCGCACCCCAGCGGCCGACGCTGGGCGGAGGGCCGCTCCCCCTTCGGGATCGCAGCGCACCTGGGGATCGGCCTCGGCGTGGGCCTTTTGCTCGCCGGACCGCTGCTGCTGCCCTTGGCGGAGCAGGCCGCGCGATCCACGACCCTGCATGCGCGGGTGGGCGCCCACCTCGCACCGGGCCAGCTCTGGGACCTGCTGTGGCCCGGCTGGCACGGCCACCCCGCGCGCGAGGACGCCACGCCGGGGCTCGCCTGGGCCGATGGTCAGCTGCATCCCGGCCTCGTGGTGCTGCCGCTCCTGCTGTTCGCGTCCGTCCACAGCCGCGTGGCGCGCGGCGTCCTCCTGCTGTGGGGCTTGAGCCTGGTCGGGAGCCTCACGGG
>CANHON010000253.1 GCA_947462115.1 Deltaproteobacteria bacterium
CTTGTCGGGGTCGCGGCGGCCCTGCACCTCGACGATGAGCCCGTGGGTGGGCGCTGGCGCGCCGATCAGCAGCGCGAGGTCGGGCGTCAGGGCCGAGGGGCTCAGCTCGTTGGCCGCCACGGTGATCGGCGGCGGCGGCCGCGCGCCCGGCATGGCCAAGCGCACGGCCAGCCCAGGGTGGTCGAGGATCAGGTCATGGATCGCGCGGTGCAAGACGCCAGGCATTGGGGCCTCCGCGCCGGGCCCATGCAGGGGCTGTGCCAGGGCAAGGCCGAGCCCACCCCTTTGTCGAGGAGGCCCTGCGCGGGGGCTTTGTGATCGATCGGGGCTGGACCTAAGGCGACCGGGGGGCTGACGAAAGGTGTCAGGCCCAGCGCTGGACGTGCTCGGCCAGGATGGCCTCCATCACGCCACTCTGACCAGCGGGGTGCCGCTGACGAAGGGTGACGGGCATTCGTCAGGCCCGTCAGGTCCGCACGACGGCGCGCCCTTGGATGCCCCCGGCGCGCCGGCCCTCAACCGCCCCGCCCCTCACCAGCGGTAAAAGCCCTGGCCGCTCTTCTGGCCGAGCTGCCCCTCGGCCACCATGCGGCGCATTAGGGCCGGCGGCTCGAAGGCGGGGTTGCCGAGCGTGCGGGCGAGGTACTCGCCGATGTTCAGGCGCACGTCGAGGCCGACCATGTCGGTGAGGCGCAGGGGGCCGACGGGGTGGCGGTAGCCGAGCACCATGGCCTTGTCGATGTCTTCGGCGCTGGCCACGCCGTCTTGCACCATGCGGATGGCCTCCATGCCCAGCGCCACGCCGAGGCGGCTGGTGGCGAAGCCGGGCATGTCGCGCACGGTGATGCACTCCTTGCCGATGGCCGCGCCGAAGGCGAGGGCCTGGGTCAGCACCTCGGGCGCGGTGCCGGCGTGGTGGATCACCTCGAGCAGGCTCATGATGTGCACGGGGTTGAAGAAGTGCAGGCCCACCACCCGCTCGGGGGCGGGCGCGGCGGCGGCGATCTCGGCGATCGACAGGCTGCTCGTATTGGTGCCAAAGACGGCGCTGGGCAGCAGCATCGGCGAGAGGCGGCGGAGCAGGTCGGTCTTGAGCTCCATGCGCTCGGGGATGGCCTCGATGACCAGGTCGGCGCCCTCGACGGCCTCGGCCAAGGCGGCGGAGCCGCGCAGGCGCCCGAGGGTGGCCTCGCGGTCATCGGGGCTGACCTTGCCGCGGGCGACGCCTTTTTCGAGGTTGCTGGCCACGGCCGAGAGGCCCTTTTGGACGGCGGCCTCCGTCACGTCGGTGAGGCGGACCGAGAGGCCGGCGGCGGCGCAGACCTGGGCGATGCCGTGGCCCATGGTTCCGGCGCCGATGACGGCCACGGTGGAGAAGGGGCTGCTGCTCATGGGGGCTCCGGGGCGCACAGGGGCGCGCTCAAGGGGAGAGGGGGGCCGGGATCGCGGCTCAGAGGCGCTCAATGATGGTGCTGAGGCCCTGGCCGACGCCCACGCAGAGCGAGGCGAGGCCGAGCTGCTTGTCGTGGCGCTCCAGGGCGTGGAGCAGCGTGGTGAGCACCCGGGCGCCCGAGCAGCCGAGCGGGTGCCCGAGGGCGATGGCGCCGCCGTGCACGTTGACCCGGGCCTCGTCGAGGCCGAGCTCGCGGATGACGCCGAGGCTCTGGGCGGCGAAGGCCTCGTTGAGCTCGATGAGATCGAGGTCGCCGACGCGGAGGCCCGCGCGGGACAGGGCGAGGCGGGTGGCGGGCACCGGGCCGAGGCCCATCAGCCGCGGATCCACGCCGGCGGCGCCCATCGACACGAAGCGGGCGCGGGGGCGCAGGCCGAGCGCGCGGGCCTTGCCGGCGGTGGCGATGAGGAGGCCCGCGGCGCCGTCGTTGAGGGTGGAGGCGTTGCCGGCGGTGACGCTGCCGCCCGCCCGAAAGGCCGGCTTGAGCTTGGAGAGCGCGGCGAGGCTGGTGTCGGCGCGGGGGCCCTCGTCGGCCGCCACCCGCTCGCTGCGCTTCTTGTCGATCGCCACCTCGACCGGCAGCAGCTCGGCCTCAAAAGCGCCCGCGGCCTGGGCAGCCACGGCTTTTTGGTGGCTGGCCACGGCGAAGCGGTCTTGGTCTTCGCGGGAGATGGCGTGCAGCTCGGCCACGTTCTCGGCGGTCTCGCCCATGGCCTCGAGCGGGAAGATCGCCTCCATCTTGGGGTTGGGGTAGCGCCAGCCGAGGCTGGTGTCGTAGATGCTGACGTTGCCGGCCTTGGGCAGCTGGGGCCCGCGGGGCATCGAGTAGGGCGCGCGGCTCATGCTCTCGACGCCGCCGGCCAAGAACAGGTCGCCCTCGCCGCAGCGGGCGGCGCGCACCGCCTGGTTCACCGCCTCGAGGCCGCTGGCGCAGAGGCGGTTGACCGTGACGCCCGGCACCGACACCGGCAGGCCGGCCAGCAGCAGGGCCATGCGGGCGACGTTGCGGTTGTCTTCGCCGGCTTGGTTGGCGCAGCCCAGGAAGACCTCGTTGATCTCGTCGGCGGGCACGCCATTTTGCTGCACCAAGGCCTGCAGCACCAGGGCGGCGAGGTCGTCGGGCCGGACCGGGGACAGGCCGCCGCCGAAGCGGCCGATGGGGGTGCGCAGCGCGGCGCAGATGACCACGTCGTGGTCGGACAGCGGGGAGCTCGGGCGGACGGTCAAAGGGCACCTCGTGCCCGCGCCTAATCCGCCGGTGGCGGCTTGACCGGGGCCCCGCGCCTCGCGCGCGCCAGGCGGGCCGGAGCGGGCCGCTGGCGGCCGTCGGCGCAGCCGACCGAGCCCCGACCGGGGCGAGCGCGCAGGAGCGCCGCCGACGGCCTCGGCCGGCGGGGCGCCCAAGGTGCTGCGTGGACCTGTGCTCTTTAGGAGGCGACCTTGAGCTGGTCGAGCAGCATGGCGGCGAGGCGGGCCGCGGGCACCGGCGGGCTGAACAGGTAGCCCTGGCCGACATTGCAGCCGCCGCGCGCGAGGTAGTCGCGCTGGTCCTCTTGCTCAATGCCCTCGGCTACGGTCTTGAGGCCGAGGAGCTGGCCGAGGCTGATGATCATCGAGGCGATGGCCGCCGCGTCGGTGTCCTTGCAGACGCCGTCCACGAAGGCGCGGTCGATCTTGAGGGTGTCGACCGGGAACTCGCGGAGGTAGCGCAGCGAGGCGTGGCCGGTGCCGAAGTCGTCAATGGCGATGCCCACGCCGATCTGCTTGAGGCGGGCGAGGGTGGCGACCGCGCTCGTCACGTCGCGCATGACCATGCTCTCGGTGACCTCGAGCTCCAGCGCGTCGGCCGGCAGCCCGGCGTCGTCGAGGGCCTGCTGCACGAGCCCGGTGAGGTTGCGCAGGCTGAGCTGCTTCACGCTGAGGTTGACCGCCACCGACTCCAGCGGCAGGCCCATGTTCATCCACTGGCGCTGCTGCTTGCAGGCCTGCTTGAGCACCCACTCGCCGATGGGCACGATGAGCCCGGTCTCTTCGGCCAGCGGGATGAACCAGCCGGGCGAGATCAGCCCGCGATCGGGGTGCCGCCAGCGGATCAGGGCCTCGGTGCTGACCATTCGGTTGGTCTGCAGGTCGATCTTGGGCTGGTAGTAGAGCTCAAACTCGTTGCGATCCAGGGCCTTGCGCAGCGAGGCCTCGAGCCACAGGCGCTCGTCGGCCCCGTCGCGCTGGCTGCGGTTGAAGACCCGCACGTTGTTGCCGCCGCTGTCCTTGACCTCGTACATCGCGGCGTCGGCGCGGCGCAGCAGGGTCTCGGCGTCCTGGCCGTCGGTGGGGTAGCGCGAGACGCCGACGCTGGCCGAGACCACGAGCTCGTACTCGCCGACCACGAAGGGCACCTCGAGGGCCGAGACCAGCTTGCGCGCCAGCTCCAGGCTGCCCTCGTCGTCGCCCACGCCCGAGGCCAGCACGGCGAACTCGTCGCCGCCGAGGCGCGCCAGCATGGCGTCTTGGCCGAGCTGGCAGCCGCTGATCACCGCGTCGAGGCGGTCTGCGGCCGAGCGCAGGAGCTGATCGCCGACCGTGTGGCCGAGCGTGTCGTTGATGCGCTTGAAGCGGTCGAGATCGATGAACAGCACGCTAAAGGCGCCGTTGGTCTCGCCAGCGTGGGCCACGGCGTCGCCGAGCGCGGCGGTGAAGCGCGTGCGGTTGGCGCGGCCGGTGACCACGTCCTGGAAGGCGAGCTCCTGGATGCGGCGCTGGGACAGCACCTGCTCGGTGATGTCGTGGACGGTCCCGATGAGCAAGGTCTCGCCGGCGTCGTCGTCCTGCACGAACTCGCCGTGCTCTTGCACCCAGCGCGGGCTGTCCTGGCCCTCCTCGGCGATGCGGTAGCGCAGGTCGTAGCCCTCCCGCCGGTCGAGGGCGCGGGCGAAGGCGCTCAGCGTGCGCTCCCGGTCTTCGACCAGGACGTGCCGATGCAGATCGGCGTAGGTGTGCGGCTCTTCGCTGAGGCCCATGAGGCGGCGGGCCTCGCCAGAGGACTCCAGCCGGCCGGCCGAGAGCTCGAGCACCCAGTTGCCGAGGCGGGCGATGCGCTGGGCGATCGCGAGGTGGCGCTCGGAGCGGCGCAGGCGCTCGAAGGCGCCCACCGCGCGGAGCAAGAAGCGCACGCGGTCTTGGAGCAAGCGGGGGTGGAAGGGCTTGCTGATGAAGTCGGTGGCGCCGGCCTCGTAGGCGCGGGCGACGGAGTCGGGGTCGTCGTTGCCGGTCATGACCATGATGGGCAAGGTGCGCCCCCCGGGCAGCGAGCGCAGCGCCCGACAGGTGGTGAAGCCGTCCATGCCTGGCATCTGGACGTCCAGCACAACGAGGTCAGGCACGCTGTTTCGGAAGAGCTCCAGGGCGGAGATGCCGTCCGGCGCGTCGCGGACCTCGAAGGACTCCCGCCGCAGCGCCGAGCAGATCGTCCGCCGCAGCGCTGGATCATCGTCGATCACGAGCACGCTGGCGGAGGGGTCGGATGGGCTCATGGGAGCTCCAGGCGGCCGCGTGGGGGCGCGGTCAGGGCGAGAGAGGGGCGGGCTGGGGCGGAGGGGCTCGGCGCTGCAGGGCAGGCAGAGGCGCGGCCACTGCAGGCCGTCCACCTCCGGGACATCGGACAGGGCCGCCCGAAGCTGACCCCCAAATTCGCCCCCGCGGCGCAGGATACGGAGATCTTCGTAGCACCGAGGGCAGCCACTCGCGGCGAGGCGGGGTGCCCTCGACGTGGTGGTGGGATCTTTCGACCGTTGAGCGCGGGGTTGGGGAGCATCCGATCACCTCGTACGCCGGGGGGTACGGATCGCGGCCGCGGGCCCACAAGCGCCCCAGAGCACTTCGCGGGCCAATTGAAGCCCGCAGCGGCGCCCGAGGCGGCTTTTTGCTGTGCGGCGGCCGCGAGCGCGCTAGACCACCGCATGCGCGTGCTCATCGTCCAGCCTCCCCGTATGTACTGGCCCTATACCAGCGAGGGCGACAACTTCCTGCTGCAGCAGGCCCTCCCCGCCTTGGCGGGCGCGCTCCGGGCAGAGCCTGGGGTCGAGGTGGAGGTGCTCGACTGCATGCCCCTGCACATCGGCTGGCGCAGCTTGGCGGACGAGATCAAGCGCATCGACCCCGACGTGATCGGCTGCGGCGAGAACCACGCGCTCTACGCCAGCGAGGCGCTGCGCTTCTTCCGCCTCTGCAAAGAGGTGGCCCCGCGGGCGGTCACGGTGGCGGGCGGCGGGCACTTCACCAACCTCGCCCACCGCTACCTGAAGGCCGACAGCGACATTGACTTCATCTGCATCGGCGAAGGCGAGGTCACCATCGTCGAGCTGGTGCGCGAGCTCGCCAAGGCCAACCCCGACTATGCCCGCGTCGATGGGATCAGCTGGTTCGACGGCGAGCAGGTCGTACGGAATAACCCGCGTCGACTGGTGCAGGACCTCGACACCATCCCCCTGCCCGCCTACGACCTGATGCCGATGGAGCTCTATGGGCGCAGCCGCTACCTGTTCTCCCCCGGCGGGACGACGATCCACCACAGCCGTGGCTGCGTGAGCAAGTGCAGCTTCTGCGCCTGGTGGACCACCATGGCCGACCGCCAGCACAACGACGACGGCAGCACCCAGCTCCGCCCGCGCTGGCGCAGCAAGAGCGTCAGCCGCGTCTTTGAAGAGCTGGAGCTGCTCTACTACAAGCACGGCAAGCGGGGCTACGTCTGGGTGGACGAGTCCTGGAACATCGACCCGCGGTTCAACGACGAGTTCGCCGAGACGATGATCCGCTCGGGCATGCAGACCAAGTGGTTCGCCTTCATGCGGGCCGACTGCATCGTGCGCGACGAGAAGAGCGGCATCCTCGAGAAGCTGGTGCGCGCCGGCCTCAGCCACATCCTCATCGGCGTGGAGCGCGCCGAAGACGACGCGCTGACCCTGCTCGACAAGCGCTTCTACACCAAGGGCGTGGCCCGCCAGGCGCTGGACATCTTCAAGCGGCGCTACCCCGAGGTCTTCGTGCAGGCGACCTTCATCGTCGGGGTCAAGGACGAGAGCCCGGAGTCCATGCAGCGGCAGCTCGACATGGCCAAGACCCTCGACGTTGATTTTCCGGCCTTCCACCCGATCACGCCGGTGCCCGGCACGCCGATCTACGACGAGGCCATCGCCAACGGGCACATCACCGAGGACGACTTCGACAACTTCGACTGGCTCACGCCGGTGCTCGACAGCAAGTTCATGAGCCGGGACCAGATCGCCGACGACATCTACCGGCTGAACAAGGAGCTGGTGAACAACCGCTGGCTGCTGCGCGGCTTGATGAGCGAGGTGCCCTACAAGCGCGACATGTACATCTGGTTCACCAAGGTGAGCGCGGCCATGGCCCTCGA
>CANHON010000254.1 GCA_947462115.1 Deltaproteobacteria bacterium
GGCCGGCAAGCGGGGCGGCGGCGCCGACGACAGCGCGATGTTCCCGAAGCCGGAGCCCTCGCTCCTCATCCAGAGCTGGGCCACCCTCTACGACCAGGACGCGGACCCGGTCACCGACCCGGCGGGCTACGGCGACCCCGAGGACGACGTCGGCTTCAAGCTCCGTCGCGCCCGGATCGGGCTCGGCGGAAAGAGCGACGTCATCCGCTACGACCTGCAGTTCGGCTACACCAGCGGCTTCGACGCCGTGCGGCCGCCCAGCAGCACCAGCATCCAGCTCATCCAGGGCGACGTCGCCTACCGGCCGGTGAAGGGCCTCTGGATCGCCGGCGGCTTCACGGCTGTCCCGGTGTCCCGGGACTTCTTGATCAGCGCCGGTGACATGGCCCTCGGCGAGCGCGCGGTCGGCAGCCAGTGGATGATCCCCCAGCGCGACATGGGCGTGGTGGTGGACGGTCGCCTCGGCGAAGATCGCGACGGCTTCCGGGGCCGCATGCGGGTCGGCGCCTTCAACGGCAACCAGCGCATCACGGGCGACGACAACCCCGGCAAGCTCATCTCGGCCCGCGTCGAGGGCATGGTCGGCCCGGGCAACACCTACGAGACCTGGGGCAAGGTGGACGGCTTCACCCTCGGCGTCGCGGGCAACTTCTGGACCAACAAGGCCCTGTCCACCGAGGAGCTGGCCTTCGGCGGCGACCTGATGATGCGGGTGGAGGGCCTCGCCGTGATGGCGGAGGTCGTCAGCTCCACCATCAAGCCCGCCGACGCCACCATCGTGCCCACGGGCGTGCTGGAGGACACCCCCCGCCTCGGCACGGTGATCCAGGCTGGCTACAGCGTCTGGCGGCTGGAGCCGGTGGCCCGCTACAGCAGCTTCGACGACCACCGCGAGATCGACGACAACGGCGACGTGGCCACCGTCGAGGGCGGCTTGACCTGGCATGGTCCCAAGGACGTGGTCCGGGCCGGCGCGGTCTGGATCTCCCGCCTCGAGACCAAAGCCGGCGAGGGCGCCACCCAGGTGGACAACGACACGGCGCGCCTCTGGCTGCAGCTGCGCATCTGATCCGTGGCCATCGCCGGCATCCCAGGTGAGCCAGAGCCCTGCTTCTTCACCGATGATGGCCGGCTCTACATGCTCGACACCTTGGTCCGCGCGGCCGCGCTGCGGATGGCCCCGCCCAACGACGGGGCAGACCCGAGGGTGCTGAAAGTGCTGGTGCAGGTGGCCCGCCGCCTGACCCGGGCCGGCCCGCTCGGCGACCGGGCGGCGCTGGTGGGCCTCGTGCGAGAGGGCCTGCGGGCGCAGCGGGTGATCATGGGCCCGGACGCCATCGAAGCTGCCCTCGTGGCCTATGGCGAGGTGGTCCTCGAGCTGGAGATCACCCGGGTGGTGGACAGCGCCTGAGCGCTTGCGGCCCGCTGACTGCTCAGATATTCAGGGTGCCCCTCCGTCGGGGTCCCCCTGGGGTCTGGAGCGCGTCGATGTCCGTGGTTGGGTTGTTCCTCTTGCTCGTGGCTGGGCTGGGCCTCGCTGCTCCCGCCGTCGCCCCCGCCGTCGCCCCTGCCGTCGCCGCGCCCGTGGCGGTGCGGTCCGCCGCGCCCCCGGCCCGCGCGGTGGAGGGCTGGGCGGAGGTCATCGCGCGGGTGACCCCCGCGGTGGTGTCGATCCGCATGGACCGGCGGGTGCCCTTTGACACCGACGGCGCCGGCAACTCCTACGCCACCGGCTTCGTGGTGGACGCCGAGCGGGGCATTTTGCTCACCAACCGCCACGTGGTCGGCGCCGGGCCCACGCGGGCCGAGGCCATCTTCATCACCGATGAAGAGGTGCCGCTGACCCTTTTGTACCGCGACCCCGTGCACGACTTCGGCTTCTTCCGCTTTGACCCCGCGGCGGTCCGCTTCGCGCCGGTCGTGGCCCTCCCGCTGCGCCCCGAGGGCGCCCAGGTGGGGCTGGACGTGCGGGTGATCGGCAACGACGCCGGGGAGAAGGTGAGCATCCTCAGCGGCACCATCGCCCGGCTGGACCGGCCGGCCCCCGACTATGGCGCGGGTCGCTTCAATGACTTCAACACCTTCTACATTCAGGCCGCCAGCGGCACCTCGGGCGGCTCCAGCGGCTCGCCGGTGATCGGGCCGGACGGCGCCGCGGTGGCGCTCAACGCCGGCTCCAACCGGACCTCCGCCAGCAGCTTCTTCTTGCCGCTCGACCGCGTGGTGCGCGCGCTCGCGGTGCTGCAGGCAGGCGGGCTGCCCTCGCGGGGCACGCTGCAGGTCACCTGGCAGCAGCGCTCGTGGGACGAGCTGCGCCGGCTCGGCCTGGACGCCGCGGAGGAGGCGACCTACCGGGGCCGGTCGGCGGGCGGAAACGGCCTGCTGGTCGTGGATGAGGTGCTCCCCGGCGGTCCTGCGGACGGGCTGCTGCACGCCGGCGACGTGCTCCTGTCCGCGGCGGGGAGGGACATCAACACCTTCGTTGATCTGGAGGCCATCCTCGACGACGCGACCGAGGCGGAGGTCCGCCTCGCGGTGCTCCGGGGCGGCGAGCCCCTGACCGTGGCCCTCCGGGTGGGCGACCTGCACAAGATCACCCCCCAGTCCTGGGTCGAGGCCGGCGGCGCGGTCTTCCACCCGCTGTCCTACCAGAAGGCGCGGGGCTTCTCGGTGCCGGTGCAGGGCGTCTTCGTGGCAGACCGCGGCTACCTGTTGGAGGGGAGCGCGGTGCCGGCGGGCGCGCTGCTCCGGGCGGTCAACGGCGTGCCCATCGCTGATCTGGAGGCGCTCTGGGCGGCGCTGGGGGGCCTCGCCGACCGGGAGCAGCTCAGCCTGCGCTACAGCCTGCTGAGCGAGCCGGGCCGCGAGCTCACCGCGACCGCGCGCATGGATCGGCGCTGGCACCCTCTTCAGCGCTGCGCCTTCGAGGCGGGCAGCGGGGCATGGCGCTGTGAGCAGGCCGGCGCCCCACCGGCGCCCAAGCCGGCGGCCCTCGGGCGCGCCTTGACCGTGCCGGCGGACGGGCGGGCAGCGCGGCGGCTCGCGTCGGGCCTCGTGATGGTCCACTTCACCGTGCCGATGGCGGTGGACTCGGTCTTTGGGCGGACCTTCGCCGGCACCGGCCTCATCGTCGACGCCGAGCGGGGCTGGGTGCTGGTGGACCGGGACACCGTGCCGGTGGCGCTGGGCGACGCGAGCGTGACCTTCGGCGGCGGCTTTACGGTGCCGGCGCGGGTGCGCTGGCTGCACCCCACCGAGAACTTCGCGCTGCTGAGCTACGAGCCGGAGCAGCTCATCGAAAACAACGTCAAGCAGGTCAGGTTGGACGGACGGCCGCTCAAGCGCGGCCAGAAGGTCACGGTGGTCGGCCTCGATCGCAGCCAGCAGGTGGTCTGGCGCGAGACTGAGGTGGAGGCGGTCAAGCCCTGGGCGATCGGCGCGCCGCGTCCACCCGCCTGGACCCCCACCAACTTTGAGATCGTCGACCTGCAGGACGCGGTCTCCAGCTCCGGCGGCGCGGTGGTCGATCGACGGGGGCGCGTCCGGGCGAGCTGGGCCAGCTACGTTGATCGGTCGGGCAAAGAGCTGAGCAGCTGGTTCGCCGGCCTGCCGAGCGCCGTGCTCATCGAGGGCCTGGAGCAAGCGCGGCGGGCGGAGGGCGCGCCCCTGTTCGTGCCCGCCGCGCTGCTCGACACCCTCGACCTGAAGAGCGCGCGGGAGCTCGGTCTCAGCCAAGCCCGGGTGGCGGCCCTGCTGTCGGCCCGGCCGGCCCGCCTGGAGGTGCTGCAGGTGAGCCGGGTGAGCGCCGGGAGCCCGGCCGCCGAGGTGCTCAAGGTCGGCGACCTCATCATCGAGCTGGAGGGCGCGCTCGGCCCCACCGGCCAGCAGGTGGACACGGCCTGCCTCGCCGGTCGGCCGCTTCAGCTGCGGCTGCTCCGCGACGGCGCTGAGCGCGACGTGGCCTTGCAGCCCCAGCCAAGGGACGTGCTCGGGCCGACGCGGGTGCTGCGCTGGGCCGGCGCCTTGCTCCAAGACACCCCGCCCGCCGTGGCGGACCAGCGGAGCGCGGGCCCCGGTACCGACCCGCGCGGCGGGGCGCCGGTGGGCGTCTACGTATCGGCGGTGGACGGGGGCTCGCCGGCGAGCCGGTACAAGCTTCGGTCCGGGCTGCGCATCACCGCCGTCAATGACGTGCCGGTCAATAATCTCGCGGACTTCATGGCGGCGCTGGGGGCGCAGGGCACCGCGCGCCTGCGGGTGGTGGAGCTGGACGGACGGGTGGCGGTGCTGACCCTCAAGCCCGATCCGCTCGGCTGGCCCACCACCCTGGTGCAGCGCGGCCCCGACGGCTGGACGAGCTCGACCCCCTGAGCCCTCGCTCGGGGGTCGAGGCTCCGGCGGGCTGGGCTCGACTCGGTCGCGGGGGGCCCCGGCTCGCTCGAGCCGAAGCTCGCCCCGGCTCGCCTTACTCGAAGGCCTGGATGCCCGTGATCCAGCGGCCGAGGATCAGGTTGTGGATGTCGTGGGTGCCCTCGTAGGTGTAGACGCTCTCGAGGTTGGCTGCGTGCCGCATCACCGGGTACTCGTCGAGGATGCCGTTGGCGCCGTGAATGTCGCGCGAGACCCGGGCGATCTGCAGGGCGATGTCCACGTTGTTCATCTTGGCCAAGGAGATCTGCTCGGGCGTGACCTTGCCCTCGTCCTTGAGCCGACCGGCGTGCAAGGCGAGGAGCTGGCCCTTGGTGATCTCGCGGAGCATCCACGCCAGCTTGTTCTGCACGAGCTGGAAGCTGGCGATGGGCTTGCCGAACTGGATGCGGTTGAGGGCGTAGTCGCGGGAGCTGCTGTAGCAGGCCATCGCGGCGCCGAGCGCGCCCCAGGAGATGCCGAAGCGGGCGTTGTTGAGGCAGCTCATCGGGCCCTTGAGCCCGCGGACCTCCGGCAAAATCCGGTTCTTGGGGATGCGGCAGTCGGCGAGCACGATCTCGCCGGTGGCGCTGGCCCGCAGCGAGTGCTTGCCGTGCATCTCGGGCGTGGAGAAGCCGACATCGCCGCGCTCCACGATGAAGCCGCGGATCACGCCCTCAAGCTTGGCCCAGACCACCGCCACATGGGCGAGCGGCGCGTTGGTGATCCACATCTTGGCGCCGTTGAGCACGTAGCTGTCGCCATCCTCAACGGCGTGGGTGAGCATGCCGCCGGGGTTGCTGCCGTAGTCGGGCTCGGTGAGCCCGAAGCAGCCGATGTACTCGCCGCGCGCGAGCTTGGGCAGGTAGTGCTGCTTTTGCTCCTCGCTGCCGAAGCGCCAGATGGGGAACATCACCAGCGAGCCCTGGACGCTGACGAAGCTGCGGAGGCCGGAGTCGCCGCGCTCGAGCTCTTGGCAGGCGATGCCGTAGGCCACGTTGGACATGCCCCCGCACTCGTAGCCGTGGAGGTTCATTCCCAGCAGGCCCATCTCGCCGATCTCGGGGATCAGGTGCACCGGGAAGGTGCCGGCGCGCGCATGACCCTCGATGATGGGGATGAACTTGTCTTCGGTCCACTTGCGGACCATGTCGCGCACCATCCGCTCTTCGTCGGTGAGCTGCGCGTCAATGTTGTAGAAGTCCAGTCCTTCGTATCGGGCCATGGTGGCCTCCCGAAATGGCAAGGGGAGCGGTGGTAGAGGGGGTCTGGGTAGCCCAGGGCGGGGCGCCGGTCAACGGAGTCGCGGCGCGCTGCGCGTCGAAAGGGGAGGCTCAAAATGACGTGGCAGACGGCGATCGAAGCGGCGTTGGATGGGGCCGCGGCCCTTGCCCTCCGCGGGCCCGGCGAGGTCCGCGCCAAAGCGGACGGCACCGTGGTGACCGAGGCCGACCTCGCGGTCGAGGCGCTGCTGGACGCGGCGCTGCTGGACGCCTTCCCCGGGGACGGCTTGCTGAGCGAGGAGGGGCGCGCGCGGCCGGGCGATCCGTGGTGGTGCTTGGATCCCATTGATGGCACCAGCAACTTCGCGCGTGGGGGGCCCGACTGGTCGATCGCGCTGGCGCGGGTCCAGGGCAGCGACCCGGTCTGGTCGGCGCTCCGCTTCCCGGCGCGCGGGGAGCGCTGGACCGCGCAGCGCGGCGGCGGGGCCTGGGTGGACGGCCGCCGCCTGCCCGCCCTGCCCGGGGCCGGCGACCCGGCGGTCCCCCTGGACGTGGCCGGGGCCGGCCGCGCGGGCTGGGGGGCTGCGCCGGTGATCCACCTCCCGCACACCGCCCGACGCCTGCTGCGGCTGCGCTGGCCCGCCGAGCTCCGCAGCCCCCGGTGTGTGACCCGGAGCCTCGCGGCCGTCGCCGCTGGGGAGGCCGACGCCGCGCTGATCGGCCCAGGCTGGGGCGCCTGGGACCTGCTCTCTGGCCTGCTCCTGCTCTGGGAGGTCGGCGGCGGCGCCTGGACATTGAGCGGGGCGCCGCTTCGGTTGGGCTCGGAGTTCGCCGAGCCGCTGGTCGTCGGCGCGCCGCCCGCCGCCGCGGCCCTCGCGCTAGCCATCGAGGGCTGAGCGGCGCCGGCTTCGCCCTGGGCGGGGCTAGCGTCCGTCGAGCTGGTGCGCGGCGTGGAGGGCCGCGGCGGACCCGGCCCGGTCCCCCAGCGCCGCCATCTGTTCGGCCACGAAGCGCCAGAGCGGCGCCCAGCGCGTCGTGATCGACAAGGCGACCTGCAGGCGCCCGAGCGCCTCGGCCGGCGTCGACGCGGCCCGCGCCGCCAGCAGCGCGGCCGTCAAGGGGTGGGGCGCCGCGCGCAGCCCGGGGGCCTCGGCGGGCGGGACCGGGCCCCGGCAGGCGGCCAGCGCGAGGACGGCGTCCACCGGCGGCAAGGGGAGCAGGTCGGTCGCTGGCCGA
>CANHON010000255.1 GCA_947462115.1 Deltaproteobacteria bacterium
CAAGCACGTGCCGACCAGGCCGACGATCATCATCCAGCGGGCGGGGCTCATCTCCGAGGCCGCGACCGGCCAGGCGCGCTCCAGGTCCCGGGCGGCGTAGAACAGCAGCTCCCAGTCCGCTCGGCCGCCGGTGGTCTGGAAAAAGCCGAGATCAGCGGCGCAGCCGATGCACAGGAGCACCACGAAGACGGACCAGATCGCCTTGAAGGCCCGCGGGGTCCAGCGCCCGAGCGTGCGGGAGACCAAGAAGGCCACGCCGCCCGCCAACAACCACTGCTGAAGCTCGCCAAACAGCAGCATCTTGACGTCGTAGGCCGTCCAGGGCGTGATGGGGCCCCGGCGCAAGGACAAGCGGAAGGCGAGCAGCGGCAGGACCGGCAGCACGCTCCCCAGGAAGAACCAGCGCAATTCGTCGCCGGTGGGCGCTTGGCCGGCCAACCAGCGCGCGGCGCGGCGCCAACGGGGCTCAGGACCTGGCGAAGCGGCGGCGGACATGGTGCACCCAGCGCGGGCGTGGCGGCCCGCGGTTCCCGACCCCGAAGCAGCGCGGGGTTTGATCCAAGCGGCGCGATAATCGGTTCCACCGCGGCCCGACAGGCGCCGCCCCCCACACCCGGAGTCAACGATGACCGAAAGCGACGCCCTGCTCGCCACCCTCCGCCAGCAGGCCGAGGGCGCCACCCAGCTCAACCTCGCGTTCATTGGCGTGGCCAACGGGCTCTTCGACGCGCTCGCCGCAGAGGCTGGGAGCCCCGAGGGCCTCGCAGCGCGCCTCGGCTACGACCCCGCCTACCTGCGCCGCTGGTGCGACGCTGCCTATGCCTTTGGCCTGCTGGACGGCGAAGACGACGCCCTGCACCCGAGCCCGATGGGCGCGCTCTACCGCAGCGGCCAGCCCGGCTGGGCGATGGCGGCCGGCGGCGCCCTCTCCGCCCACATGGCCGAGCGGGTCGTGGGTCTGATGCGCACCGGCGAGCGGCCCGGCGAGGCGCTCCTCGAAGAGAAGGCCAGCATCGCCGCCCTCTTTGGGCCGATGCTGGAGCAGGGCTTCACCCCGATGCTCGGCGGCCCGGTGCTCCGCTCGGTGCCCGTTTTTGAAGAGCTGCTCCAGAATGACGCGCTGGTCATCGATCTTGGCTGCGGCAACGGCTGGTACCTGCGCGTGCTGGCCCAGCGCTTCCCGGCCCTGCGCGGCCTCGGCATCGACGGCATGGCGGAGAACATCGACGGCGCGACGGCCAGCGCCGAGGCGGCCGGGCTCAGCGCGCGCCTGCGCTTCCTCCGGGGCGACGTGCTCAGCCTCGGCCCCACCGAGCCCGCCACGCTCATCGCCATGAACCGGGCGCTCCACCACGTCTGGGATCGCCAAAGTGACGTGATGGCAGCCATCTTCGACCGGCTCAAGCCCGGGGGCGCCGCGGTGATCTGGGAGCCCGCCTGGCCCGCCGATCCCCGCAGCCTGCGTCCAGAGGGCCGCCCGGGCATCACCTGGAACAACATCCTGGAGCACGCCCAGGGCAACCACCTGCTGCGCCCCGACGAGATCGCCGCCGCCGCCGCCGCCGCCGGCCTCGTGCCGACGATCCACCCGGTGGGCTTCGACGTGGTGGTGGTGGCCCGCCGCCCCGCCTGAGCCCAGCACCGGCCGAGCGGTGCGCCCTCCACCGACATTTCGGTGCGGACCACCGACCGGCCGGTGCGCTGGCCCCGCCCCTGGCCCCAGCCGGCGCCCGCGGCCCCTCCGCAGGCTGGCACAGCTTTTGCTCAGCGCCCGGCGACCCCCACCTCTGGAGCCCCGATGACCGCGCCCCTTGCAGCCCAGCCCGCCGATCTCACCGTAGACATCGCCATCCTCGGCGCTGGCACCGCTGGCCTGCGGGCCCGCGCCGCCGCCCTGGCCCGCGGGATGCGCGTGCTGCTCATCGATCCCGGCCCGCTCGGCACCACCTGCGCCCGGGTGGGCTGCATGCCGAGCAAGCTGCTCATCGCCGCCGCCGACGCCGCCCACCACGCCGAGGGCGCCCACCGCTTCGGCGCCGACATCCAGAGAAAGGCCGTGGTGGACGGCAAAGCCGTGATGGCGCGCGTGCGCTCCGAGCGCGACCGCTTCGTCTCCTTCACCACCGCCACCACCGACACCCTGGGCGAAGACGCCCTGTGGCACGGCCGCGGCCGCTTCCTCTCACCCACCCGCCTCGCCGTGCAGCCCACCGACGGCGGCCCGGAGCGGTCGGTGGAGGCCAAGGCGGTGATCATCGCCACCGGCAGCCGCCCCAGCGTCTTCCCGCAGTTTTTGGGGGCGAAGGATCGCCTCATCTTCAACGACGACGTCTTTGAGTGGACCGACCTGCCCCGCAGCGTGGCGGTGATCGGCCCCGGCGTCATCGGCCTGGAGCTCGGCCAGGCCCTACACCGCCTTGGCGTGCGGGTGCGGATCTTCGGCGTGCGCGGCCTGATTGGCCCGCTGAGCGACCCCGCCATCAAGGCCGCCGCCACCGCCGCCTTGGCCGCCGAGCTGCCCCTGCACACCAACGCCCGCATCGACGCCATCGACCGGGTCGAGGGGGGCGTGCGCATGCGCTTCGTCACCGACGTAAGCCTCACCGAAGAGGACGTGCAGGAGGAGATCTTCGACCACCTGCTCGTGGCCACCGGCCGCAGCCCCAACACCGACCGCCTCGGCCTGCAGGAGATCGGCGTGGCCCTCGACCGCCGCGGCCTGCCGCCGGTCGATCTGCAGACCCTCCAAGTGGCCGGCCTGCCCATCTTTTTGGCCGGCGACGCCTTGGCCGAGCGCCCCTTGCTGCACGAGGCCAGCGACGAGGGCGCCCACGCTGGCGAGAACGCCGCCCGCCTCGTGGCCGGGGCCCCCTTGGCGCCCATCCAGCGCCGCAGCGCGCTCAGCGTGGTGTTCACCGAGCCCCAGATCGCCCTGGTCGGCGCCCGCTTCGCCGAGCTCAACCCCGATGAGATCGTCGTCGGTGACGTTGATATGGGCGATCAAGGCCGCAGCCGGGTGGGGCTGCGCAACCAGGGCCGCCTGCACGTCTACGCGGCGCGCGGCACAGGCAAGCTCCTCGGCGCCGAGCTCTGCGGCCCCGACGCCGAGCACCTCGCGCACCTGCTCGCCTGGGTCCACCAGCTCGGCCTGACGGTGCCAGAGATCTTGGCCCTGCCCTTCTACCACCCGGTCGTCGAAGAGGGCCTGCGCACCGCGCTCCGCGACGCCCAGGCCCAGCTGCGGGCCTAAGGCAGCAGCCCGGCCTCGACCCGCACCGCCGTCCGGACGCTCTGGGCGATGAAGCAGCCGCGGTGGGCGGCGGCGTGCAGCTTGTCGAGCTGCTCCGGGCTCACCTCGACCCCGGGCACGAACCGCACCATCGGGCGCAGCACCACCTCGGTGACCGCGAGGCGGCCCTCGGCGTTCTTGGCGAGGATGCCGGTGGCTGCGTCTTCGTAGCGCTCCACCGGCGTCTTCTTGTTGGCGGCGATGGCGAGGAAGGTCAGCATGTGGCAGGCGCTGAGCGCGCCCACGAAGGCCTCTTCGGGGTTGAGGCGGTCGGCGGCGCCCTTGTACTCGGGGGCGGCGCTGCCCAGGGCCTGCTGGCCGCTGCCGTAGATCAGGGTGTGGTCGCGGCTGTGGTCGTCGAGGGGGCCGGCAGCGCCGCGCTCCCAGAGCAGCTTGGCAACAAATTCAGACATCTCAGCTCCATTGATGCAGGGCGAGGGAAACGGGGTGGCCGCCACCGGGCGGTCGAGCCCCCCGTCTGCACGGCCGCGGTGGGGAAAAGCCCCCGGCGCCCCCGGGTCTGCGCGGGCCCTGCGGAAGATCAGCTAGCGGGCGTAGAGCGCGATGGTCGCGGCGGCGGCGTCGGCCATCTGCCGGGTGAAGGCCGCATCGGGGTGCCGCAGCACGAGGTTGCCGTCCGAGAGGAAGGTCTGGGTCCAGTCGCGGCGGGCCGCGCCCACCGGCAGCAGGTCGAGCCGGGCGACATGCTCGCCATACTTGCGGAGAAACTCGTCCAGGCCGCTATAGCCGACGATCTTGCCCTGGCCCTGGGCCCGCTTGAACACGATGGCCGCGCTGTAGGGCCGGGCCCGCAGCGGGCGCACCGGCCGACCCACCACCGCCTCGCCATAGGCGGCGTAGAGGTCAATGTCGCCGGTGTAGTTCATCAGATCGACCATGTTCGCCCCGGGCGGCCGACAGGCGATCTCGCCGAAGATGGCCTCCCCGCGGCTGTTGAGGAACCACTCCATGTGGGTGATGCCCGTGCCCATGCCGAGGGCCGCGAGCACCTTCCGGCCGAGGGCGATGCCGCCCTGCAGGTCCGGGGCCGACAGATCGCGCTCCGACTGGATGATCGGGCTGATCCACTCGTTCTGCCGCGCCACCAAGGCCGAGGGCCGGTAGCGGCACACGCTCTCGTAGACCGGCTGCCCGTCCACGCACAGGGTCTCGTAGGTGAGCTCCTCGCCGACAATGAACTCCTCCACGCTCAGCTCGGCGTGGTGGCCGAGGCGGTCGAGCACCGCCGGGAGCTGCGCCAGATCATCGACCCGGAAGGTGTCGGCGCTGCCCGCGCCCTGCACCGGCTTGAGGATGAGGGGGACCCCGAGCTGGGCCGCCGCCGCCTCGGCCTGCGCCCGGCCCACCGCCCGCAGCGTCAGGGGCACCCGGAGCCCCGCCGCCGCCACCCGCGCCCGCATCTCTGGCTTGTCGCGGAAGCCCACCGTCGCCTGCACCCCGAGGCCCGGCAGGCCGAGCCGCTCCCGCAGGCGCGCGGCGAGCAGCACCAGGGGCTCCCACAGGCACTCCACCCGGTCGGGGCGCCGGCCGCCAAGCCACTTGAGGATGTGCCGCTCCACGTCATCTTCGTCCAGCAGCCGCGGCACCCTGAGGTAGCCCGCGAGCGCGCCCTGGGCCGCGGTGGGCAGGCTGCCGAAGGCGCCGTCGCCGACCCCCCACACCCGCGCGCCCGCTTGGCGCAGCCCGCGGGCAAATTCCGCCATCTCAGGGGGGAAGCTCGGGTTGAGGTACAGGACGTCCATGCTCCCTCCGGCGCGCCGCCGGCCGCGCCGGCCTGTTGTACCACGGCCCTGGGGGGCGCCCCGGCGCATGACAAGCTGGAAACAAGGCGCCGCCGCCGCTGCGCCCTCCTGGCCCCCCTGCGAGCGAGCCCCTATGTGCGGCGCTCCCCGAGCACCGGCCCGACCATGAAGCCCCGCCCCCAGCGCCCCGCCGCCCCCAAACCCCGCGCCGAAGACGACGCAGCGCCCGTCCGCGACACCCTCGCCGACATGGAGGGCGACGACGACGAGGACGAGGGCGAGGAGGCCGAGGTCGCGGAGGCCGAGGAGCTGGAGCTCGACGGGGACGCCCTCGCGGCCGCCGCGCTCGGCGAAGGCGATGACGACAGCGGCGTGCGCTTCGACAGCCTCGGCCTCGACCCGCGCCTGCTCTCCGCCGTGATCCGGCTCGGCTTCACCAGCGCCACGCCCATCCAGGCCGCCGCCGTGCCGCCCCTGCTCGCCGGCCACGACCTCATCGGCCGCGCCCGCACCGGCTCCGGCAAGACCGCCGCCTTCGGCCTCCCGCTGCTGGAGCGCGTCAAGGCCGGCGGCCGGGTCAAGGCCCTGGTCCTCGCCCCCACCCGCGAGCTGGCCCTGCAGGTCACCGAGGCCCTGCGCGGCCTCGCCGCCGACCTGCCGGTGCGCGTGGCCGCCATCTACGGCGGCGCGCCCTACCCCGCCCAGTTCCGCGCGCTGGAGACCGGCGTCACCGTCGTCGTCGGCACGCCCGGCCGCCTCATCGACCACCTCGACAAGGGCAGCCTGTCCCTCGCCGGCCTCGAGCTGCTCGTGCTCGACGAGGCCGACGAGATGCTGCGCATGGGCTTCATTGACGACGTGGAGCGGATCTTCGCCGCTGCGCCCGACAACTGCCAGGTCGCGCTGTTCTCGGCCACCATGCCGCCGCCCATCCGCCGCATCGCCGAGGCCTACCTGTCGAGCCCGGTCGAGGTGCAGGTCGAAGGCCAGGCCCTCACCACCAGCCACATCGACCAGAGCTGGGCCTGCGTGCCCCAAGAGCACAAGCTCGAGGCCCTGAGCCGCCTGCTGCGCGCCGATCCCAGCCGCAGCACCCTGGTCTTCGCCCGCACCCGCGCCTCCTGCGCCGAGGTCAGCGACGCGCTGAGCCAAGAGGGCATCGCGGTCGACGCGCTGCACGGCGATCTCAACCAGTCGGCCCGCGAGCGGGTCTTGGCCCGCATGCGCTCGGGCCGCCTCGGCGTGGTCATCGCCACCGACGTGGCCGCCCGCGGCCTCGACGTCGAGCACATCGAGCTGGTCGTCAACCTCGACATGCCCACCGACACCGAGACCTACGTGCACCGCATCGGCCGCACCGGTCGGGCGGGCCGGGCCGGGCGCGCCCACAGCTTCTTGCGGCCCTCGGAGCGCCGTCGGGTCAAGCAGATGGAGCGCCTGCTCAACGTGGAGATCCGCGAAGACCAGGTGCCCAGCGACCGCGCCATCATCGAGGCCCAGCGCGGCCACCTCCAGGCCGCCGTCACCGAGGCCGCCAAGGGCGAGCTCGACGGCGCCCGCGCCCTGCTGGCGGACTTCGTGGCCAAGACCGGCCGCAGCGCCGAGGACCTCGCCGCCGCCATGCTCGCCAAGATGGCCGAGGCCGACAACGTGCCGCTGGGCGCCCTTCCGCCCGACCAGCCCCCCTACTGGGCCCGCCAGCTCCAGCGCCGCAACGCCCGCGAGGAGCAGCGCGGCGGCTGGCAGGACCGCGGCGGCTTCCAGGGCAACGACCGCGGCGGCTTCCAGGGCAATGACCGCGGCGG
>CANHON010000256.1 GCA_947462115.1 Deltaproteobacteria bacterium
CAGACCGGCGCGGAGCTCGCGTCGAGAGAGTCGTCCAGATCGTCAATCAGCCCGTCGCAGTCCTCATCCAGTCCCCCGCAGACCTCCAAGCCCTCGGGGTTGACCGCGGGCGCGGCGTCATCACAGTCGCCGGCCGCCGCCACCACCCGGCCGACCGGCTCGCAGGTCTCCTGAACGGCGTCGGGATCGCCGAAGCCATCGGCGTCAGCGTCGGCGAACCAGACGTAGACCAGCTCCTCATCGACGGTGCCGTCGCAGTCGTTGTCCACCGCGTCGCAGCGCTCGCCCGCGCCGGGGAACACCACGTTGGCGCCGTCGTCACAGTCCAGGTCGTTGTCTACATAGCCCGGGGGTGGGCTGTCGCAGGGGGCGAAGACAGCGTCGCCGGCGCCATAGCCGTCGAGGTCACCGTCCAGGAAGAAGGCGCAGTCGCTGGTGCCGCCGTCGGTCCCTTCGCTTCCCCCGTCGCCGCCCCCTTCGTTGCCCCCGTCGTCGGCGGCGCCGTCGTCCGCGGCGCCGTCCCCGGAGAGGCCGTCGTTGCCGCCGGCGCCGGAGTCGAGGGCGCCGGCCTTGTAGGGCACCTCGGGGTAGCAGCCCGCGAGGACCAAAGCGAAGACTCCACCCCAAACTCTATCGACGCGCATCTTCGCTCCTTGCGCCGCCCCGGGCGTGGCGCTCACTGGCGGATCATGCCACGGCGGGGCACCGCTGGCGGCCGAAGGCACGATCGACGCACTTTCCCCCCCTATCCCCGACCTTCACCCTCACCAGCTGCCGATGTTGGGCATGCTGACCCAGGGCTCCGCGGGCGCGAGGGCCCCGCCGATCTGCAGCAGCTCGACGCTGATCCCGTCGGGGCTCCGAACGAAGGCCATGCGACCGTCCCGCGGCGGGCGCAGCACGGTCACGCCGCCGGCCTGGAGGCGGGCGCAGCTCGCGTAGATGTCCTCCACCCCGAAGGCGAGGTGGCCGAAGCTGCGGCCCTGCCCGTAGGGCTCCGTCTGATCCCAGTTGTGGGTCAGCTCGATCTCGGCGGCGTCGCCCTCGGCGCCCGTGCTCAGGTAGACCAGGGTGAAGCGGCCGGCCTCGTAGTCGGCCCGGCGCACGAGGCGCAGGCCGAGCAGCTCGCAGTAGAACCGGAGGGAGGCGTCCAGATCGAGGACACGGACCATGCTGTGCAAAAAGCGCAAGTGAACTCCTGCGGGGATCAACGGGCCCAGCGCAGCTCGCGCCCTATATCGGACGGTTTCTGTCCTCCACAATGGCCGTCACCAGGATACACCCCCTGGCGAAGCGGGGAGAGCGGGCGCCCGGTGCCCCATAGCCCGCTCCCCCACCGGAGGAATTGATGGCCCGACGACCCACCGCCACCCCGCCGGGCCCGTCTGCGCGCACCCCAGCCGCGGCGGGCGAGGCGCCGCAGCACCCGGCCGATCCCCACCGCCAGGACAACGACGCGCTGGTGGAGTCTGAGCTCAGCGGCGCCGACGAGGAGGACTTCTCCGGCCCGCGCCAGGGCGAGGCCATCCCCGAGTCCCGCCTCAACAAGTCGCAGAAGTTCGTCAAGCTGCTCGAGGCGCTGCAGACCAGCGGCGGCGCCCGCGCCAGCGAGCTGATGAGCCGCTTCGACCTTGATGACCGCACCCTTCGCCGCTACCTCGCCGACCTGCGCGAGCTCGACCTGCCCCTCTACACCGAGGGGCGCGGCGACTCCCGTCGCATCTGGATCGACGCGAGCTACCGCCGGCACGGCGTGCGCATCTCGCTCCTGGAGCTCATCTCGCTGCGCTTCGGCCGGCAGGCCTTCAGCTTCCTCGAGGGCACCACCTTCGCCAGCGACATGGACGGCGCGCTCGAGACCCTGTCCACCTTCCAGCACAAGGGCGTCGATCGGGTCCGCCACCTCGACCGCAAGCTCGTAGCCTTGCCCGAGCACCGCAAAGACCACGCGCGCGACAATGACGTGCTCGAAGAGGTCCTCAACGCCGTGGTCAACGAGCAGGTGGCCACCGCCCACTACGCCCGGGTCAACGGGCCGACCAAAGAGTACAAGCTGCACCCGCTGTCGCTGGTGGTCTACAAGCAGTCGCTCTACCTGTTCGCCTTCGACCAAGACGCCGGCCAGATCAAAACTTTTGCGCTGGATCGCTTCCGCAACTTCGCCGCCCACAAGCGCGACCACTTCGAGTACCCGGAAGACTACGACCCCGCCAAGCACTACGAGCACGCCTTCGGCATCATGAACGGCGAGCCGGTCGAGGTGAGCCTGCGCTTTCACCGGCGGGCCGCGCCCTACATCCGCGAGCGCATCTGGCACCACAGCCAAGAGCTGCACCCCCAGCGCGATGGCGGCGTGCGCCTGAACATGAAGGTCGCCCTCCAGCACGAGCTGCTGCAGTGGGTGCTGAGCTTTGGGCCCGACGTGCGGGTCGAGGCCCCCGCCGAGCTCACCGACAAGATCCGCCGCTTGCACCGCGAGGCCGCCGAGGGCATCGACCTGCTGGAGGCCCGTGAGCCGCGGGGCGATCGTTGACCCGCCTGCAGGCCCACATCGAGGTCGCCCGCGACGCGGAGCACAGCTGGCCCCTCGATCGGGCGGGGCGCGACCCGTGGGCCCAGGACGAGTCCTTGGACGACCCGGCGCGGCCGGCCGACTACCACCGCCACGCCCTGCGCCCCACCCTGTCCGACAGCGAGATCACTGCCTGGGACGCTATTTTTCGGCAGGGGTACCGGGCGGTCCTCAACGGGGAGGCCCCCTGGGGCGTGACCGACGCGGCCGCCGCCGCGCTCCAGCTCGATGAGCCCCTCCGCCACGATCCCCGGCCGCTGCACCCGGCCCCCGCGCCCATCACCGACGCCGTGCTGGCCGACCTCGCCGAGAATTGGCTGCCCACCCTCGGCATGCTCGCCCCGGAGCGGGTGCTCGGCCCCTTCGCCTGGCAAGATCCGCCCCTGGGGGCCCGGCTGCTGGCCCACGGGGTCCTCGGGCTCTCTCCCCTGATCCCGCCGTCGATCCGCCCCATCGGCCGCGCGCTCCGCTCGGAGCCGGTGCCGCCCTTGTCGGTGCGCGGCGCCGCCTTGGCCGTCGTGCGCGCCCCGGCGATGCTCTGGCGGGTGACCGGGCGCAGCGCGGCCGGGGCCACGCTCAGCCCGGCCCTGCCCATGCACCCACCGCACGCCCCCAGTGGCCCGGTGATCGGCGTGCCAGACGATGCCTTCGCTGTGCTCGGCCGGGTGGTTCAGGGCCCCCACGGGCGCTTCTTGGCGCTGGGCGCGCCGCTCCCCAGCCTGCCGCGGCTCGCCCTGGTGCTCCGGCGGCTGACCCTTGAGTACCAACGGCTTCGACGCCACGATCGGCGGCTCACCTGGGAAGACCTGCTCAGGGACCGCGCGGAGGTCCTGTACCGATGCACCCACGAAGCGATGTTTTTGTCCCGCGTCGAGCCCCACGCGCCCCCCGCGGGTCCGGCCGCGGTCCTGCGCTGCTGGGCCTCCTGTTGGCCGCCTGCGGAGGCGACAGCGCGCTGAGCGTGAGCCCCGAGCGCATCGACTGGGGCGAGATCGACTTCCAGACCGCCGCGCCCGAGGGGGGCTTCTCCCCCGAGCCGATCCGCGTCACCAACGGCGGAAAGGGCCCGGCCACGCTGCAGCTCGACAGCTTCGACTTCGAGCGCCTGTGCTTGCCCGGCTTCACCTCGGTCCCCGCGGAGATCGGCGAGGTCGCGGCCGGGGAGGACTTCACCCTGGAGGTCGGCGTCTGCGGCTACGACAGCGCGGCCGGCGAGCGCGACCAGCTCGTCAGCGGGCAGCTCCGCATCAGCGACACCGACAGCGGCGACGAGGTCGTCGTGGAGTGGAGCTTCACGCCGGTGCGGGCGGTGGGCGGCTGAGGCAGCGGCCGGCCCGGCCCTCTACCGGTCGTCGCCCAGCTCCAGCAGCCAAGCCTCTTGGGGCGTCACCCCGAGCTTGGCCTGCAGCGCGTCATTGTGCTCCTGGGCCAAGCTGCGGGCCCGGCCCGGCTCCATGACGGCGGAGGGGCTGCGCTCCAGCCGCCCGGCCTTGGCGGCGGGGAAGGTGCCGGCGATCAGGCCCGAGATGCCCACCGCCGAGCCGCCGAGGGTGGCGAGGTTCCAGGCCAAGTACTGCTCGGGGGTGGTGGCGACGCGCATGCCCACGAGGCCGGCGATCACCGCGCCGGCGCCCAGCCCGGCCGCCCCAAACCGCCGCTTGGAGCGCGCATCGTACCGCTGGATGTCCGCGCGCAGGGCCTCGGCCTCGCCCTTGTGACCGGCGACGGCCAAGAAGTCCGGCGTGCTGATGCGGTCGGGCCCCTGGTACACGCCCCAGGTGTGCACCGTGTAGATCGGGTCGGTGACCATGAAGGTGGTCGTCCCGCCCAGCCGGCCCATGGGGTAGCCCATGGCCATCGAGGTGCCGCCGCCGCGCAGCTCCGTCTCTTCGCGAACGCTGAGCCGCTGGGCCTTGTAGGCGCGCAGGGTGGCGAGGCGCTCCACGGTCAGCGCCGGGGCGCCGGGCAGGGCGGGCGCCGGGCCCATGCGGGGGCCGGCCGGGACGGCCAGGGGCAGCGCCGGGGCCTCCGCGGCGGGCGCCAGCGGGGCAGCCGGGGCCACGGCGGGCGCCGGTGCAGGCTCATCGGCGAGCGCGGCGCTCGACAGGGACAAGGTCACCGCGAGGATGGTCATCTTCGACGAGGCGCGCATCCAAACTCCAGCGGGCGGCGGCGGGGGCGGCCCTGTGCAGGGGGAGGCTCAGTGTAGCCCTTGGGCGGCAGAACAGCGGCCCCAAGATGCGATCGGGCTCAGGCCAGCTCGTCTCCGGCCTCCAGATCTTCGGCGCCGCCCGCGGGATCGCCGGGGTCGTCCTCGGGCCACTCCGGCGGCTGCCCGGCGAGCAGGGCCCGCATGTCGTCGGGGAGCGGCGCCTCCAGGTGCAGGTGGTGCCCGTCGGGGTGCGGCAAGCGCAAGGTCCAGGCGTGCAGGCACTGGCGCGGGAAGCGGGCCGCCGCCCGCACCAAGGGGGTGGCGCCCCGCTCGTTCCACTCGAGGAAGACAGCGTCGGGCTGGCCATAGATGCGGTCTCCGACGATGGCGTGCCCGAGGTGCTCGAGGTGCACCCGGATTTGGTGGGTGCGCCCGGTGTGCAGGCGGCAAGACACGAGGCTGAGGCCCGGGAGCCGCTCCAGCACCCGAAAGCTGGTCCAGGCGTCCTGCCCGGCCGGGTTCACGCCGCGCCGCAGCCGGATCTCCGAGCCGATGGCCTCGCCGATGGGGGCCCGCACCTCCACCGCGTCCTCGGCCGGCGCCCCCCAGCACAGCGCCTGGTAGGTCTTCTCCAGCGCGTCGTCGCGGTACTTCAGCGCGTGCTTGATGAAGGCGTTGGCCGCGAGGTCCTTGCTCAGCACCAGCAGGCCCGAGGTGTCGCGGTCGAGGCGGTGGCACAGGTCCACCCGCGCGTCGGGCCAGGCCTCTCGGGCGAGGCCGATGATCGCCCAGGCGTACTTGTCGCCCGCGGGGTGGCACAGCAGGCGCGGCGGCTTGTTGAGCACGATGAGCCGCGCGTCTTCGTAGAGGACCGGCGGCAGGGGCGGCGGCGGGCCATCGGGCGCGAGGCCCTTCATGTAGAGGCGCAGCTCCTCGTGGGCCTCGATGAGCGAGCTGGGCTTGAGGCTGCGGCCCCGGCTCTCGACCTCGCCGGCCTTGATCGCCCGCTGGATGGCCGCCCGCGACCAGCTCGCGAAGCGCGCCGACAGGTACGCATCGAGCCGCCATCCGGCGTGCTCCGGCGCCACCACCAAGGGTCGAAAGGGTCGGCCCTCGCTCAGGGGCCCGTCGCGCCGCGCCATCGCTCGCTCCAGCCGCGCGCAGCCGCGGGCCCGGCCGCGTATCCGAGAGCGCGCAGCCCGTCGCCCGCCGCGGCGGGCCGTTCGACAGGCCGCCCCGCCCGCGCGATCGTGCATCGACCCTTCGCCTCGGAGCGCCCATGGCCCGCCCGCGCCTCGACATCGGCTTCGTCGTCGCGGTCGCTTGGCTGCTGTTCGCCGCGCTCATCACCGTGATCTACGGCCCCAACCTCGGCCTTCGCGGGCTGCTGTGGATGGGCCTGCACCACACCCTCTGCGCCGCGGGCGCGGGGCACGAGCTCTGGCGAGCCCGGGCCCGCCGCCGGTCCGGCCCCAGCCCCGAGGCCCCGCGATGACCGACCCCGCGCCCCTCCCCAGCGTCCGCCGCATCGAGCGTGGCCTCGACCCCCAGCGCTACACCGGCGAGGCCGCCTTCGCCCACGACCGGGCCGCCGTCTTCGACCGAGCCTGGCTCTGCCTCGGCGCCGCCGCCGAGTGGCCGGCGCCGGGCGACGCCGCCGAGCTCGAGCAAGGGGGGCGCTCCCTCGTGGTGATCCGGGGCGACGACGGCGTGCTGCGTGCCTTTTTCAACATCTGCCCGCACCGCGCCGCGCCCCTCATCTGGCCCGGCGAGCGCCGGTCGGGGCTGCGGGCCCTGCGCTGCCGCTACCACGGCTGGCGCTTCGACCCCGAGGGGGCGCTCATCGGCGCGCCCGACTTCGACGGGGCGCGAACGGGCCTGCCCGCGGGACTCCAGGGCTGCCGCCTGCGCGGCCTGCCGCTGCGCGAAGACCTCGGCCTCGTCTGGGCTTGGCTCGGCGCCGGGGCGCCCGGCCCGCTGCCCACCGAGCAGCCGGCGCTCCGGGACGCCCTCAGCGGCCTCCGCCTCGCCGACTGGCGCCCGCGGCGCGCGGCCTCGCACCGGCTCGCCTGCAGCTGGAAGGTCTACGTCGAGAACTACCTCGAGGGCTACC
>CANHON010000257.1 GCA_947462115.1 Deltaproteobacteria bacterium
CGAGCGGGGTGCGCAGCTCGTGGCTCACGGCCGCCATCCACTGCTGCTGCCCCCGCACGATGCCCTGCACCTGCTCAGCCATGTGATTGAAGGTACGACCGACCTCCGCGACCGGCCCCTGCTCCGAGACCCGGTGCCGCAGATCACCGCCGGCGATGCGCTCCATGGCGGCCGTCGCCACGCTCAGCGGACGGAGCGCGCGCTCGATGACCGCCCAGGCCATCACCACGGCGCCCACGAGCAGCATCACGAGCACGAAGCCGATGCGCCGCGGCGGGGCTTCGAGATCGGCGGGGAAGTGCACCATCAGCCAGCCCCCGCGCCGTCCGTCCCGCACCTCCACGCCGATCGGCGCCTGGGGGCCCGGCATCAGGGCGACCGAGCGGCCGCCGTGCTCTTCGACATGGGCCCCCGGCGGCAGATCGTGGTGAAAACGGTGCGGCGGATCGATGCGCACCCCGAGCTCCACCGACAGGGCGTCGGCGCGCGCCCGGGGATCTTCGGCCCGCTCCAGCTCGCGGGCGATGTAGAGCGCGACCTCGACCCGCTCCCCCCGCAGCTGCCGAAAAAGCGGGCCGAGCACCGCGCCGGTGGTCAGCAGCCAGGCCGCGACCAGCAGCAGCATCAGCAGGCCCGCCAGGGCCAGGAAAAGGCGCTCCTTGAGGCCGATCCGCATGCTCACCTCGGGCGCAGGGGCCCCGCTCAGGCCCGGGGGAACATGTAGCCCACACCGCGGATCGTCTTGATCAACCTGGGACTTTTGGGGTCGTCGCCCAGCTTTCGGCGTAGGTGGCTGATGTGGACGTCCACGCTGCGGTCGAAGGCGGCGTACTCCTGCCCCCGAGCCAGCTCCATCATGCGCTCCCGCGGGATGATCCGGCCCGCGGACTGCATGAGCGCGCGCAGCAGGTCAAACTCGGTGGTGGTGAGCTCGACCGGCCCGGCCTCGTTGGCCAGCGCCCGACGGTCGAGGTCGAGGCGGAGGCCCATCAGCTCGATGATCGCGCTGGGCTCTTCAGCTGCCTGGCCCTGCCGGCGGAGCACGGCGCCGATCCGGGCGAGCAGCTCGCGGGGGTTGAAGGGCTTGGGCAGGTAGTCATCGGCCCCGAGCTCGAGGCCGATGATCCGATCGATGTCGTCGCCGCGGGCGGTGAGCATGACCACCGGGGTGCGGTGCTCGCGGCGGAGGGCCTTGAGCACCTCCAGGCCGTCCATGCCGGGCATCATCACGTCGAGCACGATGAGATCGACGTCCCCCCGCGCCGCCCGCGCCAGCCCCGCCGCACCATCGCCGGCCACCTCGACGGCATAGCCGCGGCCGCCCAGGTACTCGCTGAGGAGCCCGGCCAGCTTTAGATCGTCGTCGATGACCAACAGGCGCTGCACGGGGCGGGCTCCTTAGCGGTCGCCGTGGTGGCCGCCGCGCGGGGAGCGATCGCCCTCGTGCGCGGCGCGGGTCTCGATGCGCTCGGCGAGGGTGCCGCGCTGGACGGGGGTCAGGCTCTCATAGACGTCGAAGAGCTGGTCGCCGAGCTCGTGCATGCCGTCCTTCATCACGGCGAGCTTGGCGTCGATGCGCTGGTGCACGACCGCGCGGGTGAGCTTGTCGGCGCGGATGAGGCCGACCAGCTCGGCGGAGTCGGCGAGGCGCTCGGCGCGGTGGTCGGCGAAAGTCTGCTTGGCCTCGGCCTTGAGCGCGGCGAGCTTGGCCTTCTGGTCGGTGTTGAGGTCGAGGTCGTCCATCAGGCGGACAAAGTGCCCGCCGGGCCCGCCATGGTCGTCCGGACCACCGGGGCCGGCGATGGCGCCGCCAGCGGCCGCGAGGGAGGCGCCGAGGAGGGTGAAGCCCGCGGCGAACAGGGTCTGGCGGGCGAAGCGGGTGACGCGGGGCGTGGTCATGGTCTCTCCGGTGGTCGTTGGGTCGCGGAACCGGCGTCTGCCGTCCACACCGAGACCCTAAGTCCCCGATGTTGGGCCAAAGGTGCGGCTCGGCAAAGGGTCGCCGGTGAAATGTAAATGCATGTGAAGGCGCAGGACCGGGAGGTTCAGCCGGCGCAGCGCGATGGCCTCGAGGCTGAGCGCCGCCTCGCCGGTGAGGTCGACGGGATCGACCAGCAGCAGCACCACCAGCGGCGCCCCCAAGCCGTCGAGCTGGGCCTTGGCCCGCAGCAGCCGGCCGACGGGCACCGCGGACTCCCCCATGCAAAACAACGTACCTGAGGGGTATTCGGAGGGCCGGAGGCCCGCAGGGACCGGTCCGACCAGCAAGACCCGGTGCGCGCCGAGCAGGCCCCGCAGCACCGCCGCGGCCTCCCCTTCGACCGCGTGCAGCCCCGGCCGGTAGGGCCCCGCGCTGCCCCCGGCCGCGACCGGCGCCCGCCCGCGCCGCGCCAGCGAGACCACCAAAATACCCCAGCCGAGGGCACCCCAGGCCAGAACCAGGGTCGGCGCCGCCGCGACGCCGCGCTCTCCGTCGCCGCCGTCCGGGCCGACCGCGGGCCCCTGCTGGGCGCGGGCCAAGCCAGGGCAGAGGGCCCCAAGCCCGCCCAGGGCCAGGCTCAGGATGAGGGCCCGGACCCAGGCCGAGGCGCGGCGACGGTCGCTCATGGTCGCGGGCCCCGATCGCTGGAGATGGTGTAGACCACGATCTTCTCTCCATGGTCGAGGCTGATGGCAGGGGCCGGGTCCAGGGCGCCGAGCTGGGTGAGGAGCCGGGCGCGGTCGCCGGCGGCGAACAGATCGGGGTGCAGGGCCACGGCCACAAAGCCCCGCGCCCGCAGGTAGGCCGCGCCTTCGCCCCGCGCGGCCGCCGCGACCAGCCCCCGGCTGAGCGCGATCCGGGGGTTGCGGTCCGGGAAGGGCGTGACGCAGTCGTCGGCGATCGGCCGGCGGTGCCAGACCTGGTAGCTGCAGACCAGGGCCTGAAGCTGCGCGCTGAGCTCATCTTGCCGACCCATGTGCTCCGGGAGCAGGTCGAGCACCGGCCCCTCGCCGGCGTAGGCGCTGGGCGCCCCCGCGGGCTGGCTGCGCTGGCGACCGGGCATGCCGCCCCAATAGCCGAGATCGACGACCATCAGGGCGATCAGGACGAAGGGCGCCGCTGGGAGCCGGGCGCCGAGGGCCATGGCCGCCCGCGCCGCCAGCGCCCCCCACAGCAGCGAGCATCCCCAGGCGAAGCGCACCGGAAAGCGCAGCAGCGCGCCACCCTCGATGAGCTGCAGCGCCGCGGCCGGCAGGGCCGCCACCGCACCTTGGGGCGGGCTCAGGCTGGGGCCGAGCGCCAGGACCGCGCAGGCCGCCCCCGCCAGCCACAGCCGCCGCCAGCCCAGGTGCTCCCGAAGCAAGAACGGGCACAGGGACGCCAACGCCAAGGTGGTGGCCGGCAGGTGGGCGCTCAGCGAGTGGCCGATGCGGTCGAGCTCGGCGCTCGGCGGGGTGAAGGCGAGCAGGCCCGCCGCCGGCACCGGCGCCGACACCGCCACCTCGTCGGGCGCACCCAAGAAGACAAAGACATAGGGCAGCCCGAAGGCCAGGGCCCCGAGGGCCGCCACCCCGGCCGGCACCGCCCGGAGCTCGCGCCGCCAGAGGGAGGCCGCGCCGATGACGACGACGAGAACAGCGGCCACGACGCCATGGTAGGCGGTGGTGAGCAGGGCCGCCCCAAAACCCAGCGCGGCCAAGGCGCCGTGGATCGCCCGCCCATCCAGCCGGCTCGCCCGCCACCAGGCCCAGGCGCAGAGCGGCAAAAAAGGGTCCAGCAGGTGGTAGACGTGGCCCTCGAGCAGCGCGGAGGCCGCGAGCCCGCTCATCCCGTAGCTGAGGCCCGCCAGCCAGGAGGCCGGCGCCCGGGCGCCGAGGGCCGCAGCGAAGCGCTCGGCCGCCCAGGCGCTGAGCCACACCCCGAGCACCTGAAGGGCGTTGTGGACCCGCACCGGGTCGAGCCAGGACAGCGCGCGGGCGAGGGCCGCCAAGGTCCAGCTGTCGAGGCGGGCGTAGCGGGCCCCCTCCGGAAGCCCGCTGAGCAGGTCGAGGCCGCCCGGCCCGAAGCGCGGCGCCGCGCTGATCAGCCAGACGGTGCCCTGCAGGTCGAAGTGCCGACCGACGAGCGCACCCGATCCGCTCCACGCCGCGGGCTGCGTGAAAATAACGGCCGCGAGCAGCATGACCACACCGCCCACCCACACCTCCTGCCGGGGGCTCACGCCCGCTCCCGGCCGAGCAAGGCCAAGCCGACGCAGACGCCCAGCACGAACAGGGCCCAGCCGAAGCCGGCGGCGGTCCAGGCGGCCTCCCGGGCGTCGGCGCGCTCGCCGAGCGGGGCCGCGAGGGTCTCGGCGGCGCGCAGGCCGCCAGGCCCGTCGATCAGGCGAAGGTGGAGCTGATCCTCCTCGACCATCGGTCGAAAAACCCCGCTCCAGACCGGTGCTGCCTCGGCCTCAGGCGCCGCGCGCACCGCCACCGCGATGGGCAGCAGGCTGGGGCGCGCCCCGCGGAGCTCGCCGACGAAGATACCGTCAGCGGGCAGATCTCCACCGCCGCCCGCCCCATCGTCGCGCAGGCTGAGGCGACGGGCCTCGCCGAGCCACTGGGCCTCCACCTCGACCACCCGGCCGGGGACGACCGCGTCGGCGGACAGGCGCACCGTCAGGCGCAGGGGCGGCGCGGCGGGGGCCTCGCTCATGCGGCCTCACTCCTCAGGACGGCGGGGCGGGCGGCGGGGCGGGCGCCCGGCTCAGCGCGGGCGCAGATCATACAGCACCACCGTCGCGCCCCCGTCGTGGCTGACCACGGGCGCCGGATCGACCACCCGAAGGCGTCGCTCGATGATCTCCCGCTCGGCGCGCGGGAACAGGTCGGCGTGCAGGGCGATGGAGTCGAAGCCGAGCCGCCGCAGCTCGCCGGGGTCGAGGGGCGCGACCGACAGGCCCTCCAGCAGCCGGGCCTGACGGGCGAAGCGGGGGCTGTCGCCGACGAAGCGGGTGGCGCAGTTGTCGGCGATGGCCCGCCCATGCGTGCCTTGGTGAACGCAGGACAGGGCTTGGGTCCAGGCGTTCAGGTCATCCTGGGCCAGCGACAGGCGAGGGTAGACGTCCAGCACCGCCCCCGGTCCGGCCTCCACATAGGCCGAGGGCGCCTCGGCGCTCAGCCGCCCTTGTCGGCCCGGCATGCCGAGCATCACGCCAATGTCGAGCAGGAGCATGGGCCAGATGAGGTGCAGTCCGCGGCGCCCCCAGCCGGGCCGGCGGAGGGCCGGCAGGTCCGCCAAGCGGCTGAGCGTGACCGCGGCGAGCAGGCCGAGGCCGAGGTGCATGACCCAGCCAAAGCGCATCGGGAAGCGCATCGCGCCGAGGGCCGGTGAAAGGTAGACCGCCGAGAGCGGCGTGATCGCAAAGCGCTCCAGCACGCCCATCCGAAAGCTCGGGCCGAGCGAGAGAAAAAAGGCGACCGCCGTGAGCGCGCCGAGCCGACGGCCCCAGCCCCAGCCGCGCAGCACCCAGGGGGAGGCCAGGGCGAGCAGCGCCACCGGCGCGAGCGGGTACAGCGAAGCAGCGTGCAGGAAGGTGTCGAGCTCGGGCGTGGGCGGGACGAAGCTCAGGGCCTCGGCCGAGCCGCGCACGGCGAAGGCCACCCGCTGCTCCCAGGTGTCGGTGAGCTCGGCGCTGGGGGTGAGCCCCACCCCGCCGTCCAAGAAGCGGCGGGTGTAGAAGGCCCCCACCGGAACGATCACGACCGCGGCGCCGGCGATCACCCGGCCCGGCAGGCTGCGGGTGCGCACCGCGTCGACGCCCACCACGGCGCCGATCAGCGTGGCGCACAGGCCGAGGTAGGCGGTGGACCACAGCGCCGCCGACCAGCACAGGCCGAAGGCGAGGCCGTGCCACAGCCGCCCCTGGGGCCGACAGCCGGCGACCAGCGCGCCGAGGCCGAGCGGCAAGAAGGGGTCGAGGGTGAAGTAGCTGTGCCCCTCCAGCAGCGCGGTCGAGGCCGCCCCCGCGAAGGCGAAGCCCGCGCCGGCCACGAAGGACCAGGGCGCGCGGGCGCCGAGCCGACGGGCGCACCACTCCGCCGCCCAGCCGCTCGTGGCGATGCCGATGATCTGCAGCAGGTTGTTGAGCTGCACCGGCTTGACGAGGCCGTCCAAGGCCCAGCCGAACAGCAGCCACACATAGGAGTCGGCGCGGTTGTAGTCGGCCCCGTCGGGGAAGGCGGTCATCAGGTCGTGGGGCGCGCCGAGCACCCGGGGTGCTGCGCCCAAAAACCACACCGTGCCCGGCAGGTCGAACTCCCGGCCTACCAGCCAAGCGCTGCCAGCGATCGCGGCGGGCCAGGTGAAAATAACGGCTGCGACGCCAAAGAAGACGGGCGACAACAGGGCCCACCGCCGCGCCTCGCGGGCCTCGGCCGACAGGGGCAAGACCAGCGCAGGCGCCGGGCCGCGCCGCCGGAGCGCCCGGACCCAGAGCACGCCGCCGAGGGCCATCAACAGGCCGGTGCCCACCGCGGCGGCCGCCCGCCGGTCCACCCGACGGCCACCGCCGGCGTCGCCCTCTGGGACCGAGAAGAAGGACTGGCGCTCGCCCGGCACCGGCCCCATCGGCCCCGAGACCGCCGGGCCCTCGGGCGTGCCGCCGCCGGGGGGCTCGGCGAACCACGCCGGGCAGCCGCTTAGGCCGAGGCCGAGCGCGAGGCCGAGCAGCAGCGCGCCGAGGCGGCCCGGGGCGCTGGCGCGGGCGCCGCCGCTCAACCGGGACCCGCGGGGGCCGAGGCGAGGCCACGACGGAGC
>CANHON010000258.1 GCA_947462115.1 Deltaproteobacteria bacterium
TCGACTGTGACGACACCAACGGCGCCGTTCGCCCTGGGGCCCGGGACTCCTGGTACGACGGCCTCGACAGCGACTGCGCCGGGAACAGCGACTACGACGCGGATGCCGACGGCCACGACGCGACGCTGTTCGGCGGTGACGACTGCGACGACCGCAGCGCTTCGGTTCGCCCTGGCGCGACCGAGGTCTGGTACGACGGCGTGGACGGCGACTGCTCCGGCGGCAGCGACTACGACGCCGACGGGGACGGTGATCCCCGCGTAGGCTCCGGCGGTCTGGACTGCGACGACCTCGATCCCGGCCGCTCCTCCCGCGCGACCGAGACCTGGTACGACGGCGTGGACGCCGACTGCTCGGGCGGCAGCGACTATGACGCCGACCGCGATGGCTACGACAGCAGCGCCCATGGCGGCGGCGATTGCAACGACTCCTCCGCCACCGTTCGCCCGGGCGCCGTGGACGTTCCCTTCGATGGGATCGACCAAGACTGCGACGGCGTGGACGCTGGCGTCGACACGGACGGCGACGGCGTGACCGACGCCGATGAGGTGCTCGGCGGCACCGATCCCCGTGACACCGACAGCGATGACGACGGGCTCGCCGACGGCGTGGAGGGCGGCCTCGGCACCGACCCGCGGGACAGCGACACCGACGGCGATGGCCTCAGCGACGGCGTAGAGGTGACGGGCACCCTCACCGATCCGACCGACGCCGACACCGATGACGACGGCCTCGGCGACGGGGTGGAGGTGGGCGCCACCCGCACCGACCCCACCGACGAGGACACCGACGGCGACGGCCTCGGCGACGGCGACGAGGTGCTGGTCTACGGCACCGACCCCGTGGTGGAGGACACCGACGGCGGCGGCCGGACCGACGGCGACGAGGTCCTCGAAGACGGCACCGATCCCAGCGATCCCACCGACGACCTGGAAGACAGCGACCGGGACGGCCTCACCGACGTCGAAGAGGACACGATCGGCTCCGACCCCTTCGACTCCGACACCGACGGCGATGGCTTGGATGACGGCGTGGAAGTGGACGACACGCTCACCGATCCGACCGACGACGACACCGACGGCGACGGCCTCGAGGACGGTGAGGAGGTGAACGATACGCTCACCGATCCGCTCGACCCCGACACCGACGACGACGGGCTCTCCGACGGCGATGAGGTGAACGAGCACGACACCGATCCCCGCGACCGCGACTGCGACGACGACGGCCTGTTCGACGGCGGCGAGATCGAGAACGGCTGTGATCCCTACGATCGCGACAGCGACGACGACGACCTCGAAGACGGCGAGGAGGTGCACGACCACGGCACCGACCCGATGGACGAGGACTCCGACGACGATCGCCTGGGCGACGGCGATGAGGTGCACGAGCACGACACCGATCCCGCCAACTGCGACACCGATGGGGACCGGCTGCACGACGGCGACGAGCTCGACGAGGACTGCGACCCCCGCGACCGGGACAGCGACGACGACGAGCTGGAGGACGGCGACGAGATCGATCGCGACTGCGATCCGCGCGACCGGGACAGCGACGACGATGACCTGGAGGACGGCGAAGAGGTCCACACCCACAGCACCAGCCCCACCGACGCCGACACCGACGACGGCGGCGTGGAAGACGGCGATGAGATCGGCCAGCAGACCAACCCCCTCGACCCGCGGGACGACCGGGGCGGCAACAGCGGCGACGACGGCGAAGGCGATGAGCTCAACGGCGACTGGGGCGGCGGCAAGGGCCCGGGCTGCGGTTGCTCGACCACCGAAGGCAAGGAGGGCGGCGTGCTGGCTGGCTTCTTTGGCCTGATGGCGGCGCTGGGCCTGCGGCGCCGTCGCGCTTAGTCCGCTCAGTCAAAACATCGACAGGGCGCTCCCTTTGGGGGGCGCCCTGCCTGCATTTGGGTCGGAGCGGGCGCGCTTAGCCGGCCATGACCGTGAACGGCTTGGTCACCGCGAGCCAAGCGGCGAGGCCGCCGAGCAGCGGCAGGGCGAACCAGACCGGCTTTGCGAGCGCCGGGAAGCGCCCCGGCACGACCACGAGCCCGCCGATCAGCAGCCAGATCACCAGCTTGATGTGCAGCCACGGGTTGGCCCCGAAGGCGAGGCCCAGCTTGGCGAGGGCGCCGAAGCCGGAGACCAACAGGAGCACCAAGGCGCTGCCGTGGCCGGCCGCGGCCAGCTTGTAGGAGGGGTTGCTGGCCTTGTCACCGCCGTTCATCGCGTGCAGCAGCAGGCCGCCGAGAGAGGTGAAAAGCAAGGTCAAAGAGAAGAGGTGCAGGGTCTTGTAGAATTCGTAGCTCATGGAGCCTCCCCGCATGGCCTATCCTGCCCGGGTGCCGAAGCGCGGCGCCCCCGCTGCCTCCGCGGCGGTCGAGACGACAGGAGTCACTGCGATGGACCGCTTTTCGAGCCCGCCGACCATTCGGCGCCCAGCACCCGGCGCCCCGCAGGAGGAAGACGCGCCCCCCGAGGCCGGTCTCGACGCCGAGACGCTGTACGAGACCGTCATCGACGCGCTGCGCACGGTGTTGGAGGAGGAGGGCCAGATCGGCGACGTGCCGCTGCTCCGGCGCTTTGTGGGCGGCAAGGTCGTGTTCTGGGACGCGGAGGGCCGCGAAGTCAAGGACGTGCCGGTGGAGGTCATTTTCCGCAAGGTGACCACCGTTCGCGAGAAGCTCCGCATCATCGAGCAGAAGATCAACAACGCCGAGGGCCTCGACGCTGGCGAGCGGGCCGAGATCCAGGCGCAGCTGAGCCGGGCCAGCGGCGCGCTCACCACCTTCAACTTCTTGTTCCGTGAAGAGCGCCACAAGTTCCGCGGGACCGGCGGCTGAACCGCGGCCCTTGAGGGGAGGGGACGATGATCAGCATGCTCGCCTCGCTCACGGCCTCGGCCCCGCTCTCGCCGTCGTTGGCCGACCGGCTCGCGGCGCCGGGGCCCGCCTTGTCGCTCGATCCCATCGGCCTCGCGGTTCCGGTGTTCTTCGCCCTGATTGGCGCCGAGCTGTTCTTCGCCTACCGCCGACACCGCGACGTCTATGGCGTGCTGGACGCCATCTCCTGCATGGCCACGGGCATCGGCAACCAGGTCTCGGGCGTCTTTGTCGGCGGCCTCGCGTTCGCGCTCTACGACGGGCTGGTCGAGCAGGTGGCCCTGGTGCGGCTCCCCGCGGGGTCGGCGCTGACCTGGGTGCTGTGTTTTGTCTTGGTGGACTTCATCTACTACTGGTGGCACCGGGCGAGCCACCGGATCAACGTGCTGTGGGCGGTTCACGTCGTTCACCACCAAAGCGAAGAGTACAACCTCGCGGTGGCGCTCCGTCAGGCGCTGTTCTCGCCGATCACCTACAACCCGTTCTTTTGGGGCCTCGCGCTGCTGGGCTTCCCGCCGATCGTGCTGTTCACCTGTCAGGCGCTCAATACGCTGTACCAGTTTTGGATCCACACGCAGCTCATCGGTCGACTGCCGCCGGCCGTCGAGGCGGTGCTCAACACCCCGAGCCACCATCGGGTGCACCACGGCGTCAATCCCCGCTACATCGACCGAAACCATGCCGGTGTGTTGATCGTCTGGGACAAGCTGTTCGGCACCTTCGTCGAAGAGACCGAGCCGGCGGTGTTTGGCACGGTCAAGGGCCTCAGCCGGTGGGATCCGCTGTGGGCCAACATCGACGAGCTGCTGAGCCTCGGTCGGCGGGCCGCGTCGATGGCGGACTGGCGGGACCGGCTGCGCCTGCTCGTCGCGCCCCCGGAATGGCGTCCTGCAGCCCAAGGTGGGCCGATGGCCGTCCCGGTGCCGACGCCCGGCCAGCGCCCCCTCGCCCGGGCCGCGGTGCCGCGGGCGGTGACGGCCTATGTGGCGCTCTGGTTCTTCCCCGCGGCCATCGCCTTGACCTTGCTGCTGTTTGTTCGGCCGTCGGCCCCGACCACCGCGCTGTGGGGCGGGCTGCTCCTGCTCACCACCGGCTCCTGGGGCCTGATGTTCGACCGGCGGCCCTCGGCGCGCATGGTGGAGCTGCTTCGCCTCGGCGCTTGTGTTGGGTTCTCCACCTTGCTGCTGATCGGCGGGCAAGGTTGGGCCTTGTTGGCGGGCCTCGTGCTGATGGCGCTGAGCGTGATGAGCGCGCCGGTGGTGCTCCGGCTCGGGCGGTCGGCGGCCGGGCCCCTCGATCAGCGCTGAGCGGAGGGCTTGGCTGGGTTTGGGTCAGAGGCCGGCCGGCAGCGCCTCCCGGATCGGCAGGGCCACCGTGAAGCAGGCGCCGCCCAAGCCCGGTCCCCCCGCGCGGAGGAGCCGGAGCTCTCCGCCATGGCGCGCGGCGATGCCCTGGGCGATGGCGAGGCCGAGGCCGGTGCCGGGGCGCGGACCCGAGCGCGGCCGACCGGTGACAAAGGCCTCAAACAGGCGATCGGCGAGGGCGGGAGGGACGCCAGCGCCGTCGTCTTCGAGCTCGATCCGCGCCCAGTCGGCGTCGGCGCGGAGGCGGACCCGAACGGCGCCGCCCTCGGGCTGGGCGAGGCGGGCGTTCTCGATGAGGATGACGAACAGCCGCAGCAGCTGACCGAGGTCGCCCGAGACCGGCGGGGCCTCGCCGCTCACCGAGAGGCTCCACTCGCCGGGCAGGGGCAGCGCGCGGAGGCTCTCGGACCACGCCAAGGCGAGGGTGTCGTCCAGGCGCACCGATCGGCGCACGAGCCCGGCCGGGCGCCCGTAGTCCAGCAGCTCATCGGCGAAGCCGGCCGCGCGGTCGATCTGGGCCTCGATCTCGCTGAGGGCGGCGTCAGCGACGGTGTCCTCACCGATCCGAAGGCGAAGGACCCGGGCGCTGGCCCGCATGACGCCGAGGGGGTTGCGCAGCTCGTGGGCCACCGCGCCCGACAAGGCCCCCAGCTCGGCGAGGTGCTTGTGGTGGTCGAGCTGGGCCTCGCTGTGCGCCAAAGCGCGCGCCATGCCCTCCAGATCGCCTTGGCCGGGGAGGAGCCGGGCCGCGATGGCCGCCCGCGCCGCGCCCAGCACTGGCTGGCCGACCAAGACGAGCAAAAATAGCTGCAGCACGCTGCTCCAGCTCGCCTCCTCGTTCAGCCGCTCGGCCGTGCCCGGCCAGAGCACGAGCACAGCGAACAGGTAGGCGGTGGTCAGCGCCGCGGCCGCCAAGGAGTAGCGCATCGAGGCCTCGACGAAGCGCCCAAAGGCCGGCAGGCGGTCGGTGTGGACCACCCAAGCGAGCAGCCCGAGGCCCAAGACGGCGAGGTTGAGCCCCGCGGCCGACGGCGCGCCGGTGAGGAAGGCGAGGACGTTGAGGCCCCCGCCGTAGGTGCAGGCGCTCCCCGCCAAAAACAGGTATCGAAGCCGCTCTCTGGCCTCGGGGGGTGTGTGGCGCAGCGTGGAGAGCACGCCGAGGAGCGGGGCGGAGCTCAGCAGCCCGGCGGCGCCGAACATGAGCGCGAAGTAGGGCCCCGGCGCCTGTCCGCCCTCCATCAGCCACAGGTGCGGCCAGCCGAGGCCGGTGCCGGCGAAAAAGGCGCCCACCACCCAGCCGAGGCGGCGCGGCAGGGGGCCAGCCCACCGGGGCGCCGGGAGCCCAGCGGCGAGCACCGCCTCGCGGGCCGCCTCGAGCAGGCCGATGGGGACGGCAAAGCCGAGCATCAGCATGCGCTCTCCGACCCAGCGGCTGCGCGGGTCGGCGGCCACCGCCAAGGAGCTCGCCCACACCGCCATCGCGAAGCACAGGCCACCGAGGCCGCGGTGGCCCCGGCTGAGGGCCCGAGCGGCCAGGATGACGCCCAGGACGCCAATCACGACGAGATTTGCGGTCGAGCCAGGCGCCATGGGTGCTCCGTCCTGACCGCGGGCCTATCGCGGCGGGTCGTCGGGCAGGCGGAGGGCGTCGAGCAGCGCGTCGAGCAGGGCGTGCAGCCCGTCGGTCGGGTCGTCCTCGGGGCCGGGCTCGCCGCGGTGCTCCAGCCGGGCGCAGAGCTCGGCGCAGGCGTCTCGGGCGCGGACCCAGCGGGCCTCGGCTTCGGCGTCGGCCCGGGCCCGCTCCCGGCGCTGGGCCTCGCGGGCGACGCGAAGGGCCTGCGGGACGTCATCCTCGGCCTTGATCTGGCCGGGGTCCGCGCGGTCGGCGCGCTGGGCGAGGCGGAGCAGGGCCGGGCCGAGCTGCTCGAGGGCGGGGGACGCGCCGGGCGGCGCCTCGTCGGAGACGGCCTGCAGCGCGTCGATCAGGGCCCGGGCTTCGGCCTCGCGCGGGCGGGGGAGCGCGGTCGAGCCGGCGGGCGAGAGCGCCGCCAAGGGCACGAAGATCGGCCAGAACAGGGTGATGAGGACGGGCGTGAGCAGCGCTGGCCCCGCCGGCCCGGGGCTGGTGGTCGGGAGGCGCAGGGCGGCCGCGAGTCCCAGGCCGGCCGTGAGGTAGAGCGCGGCCCAGAGCTCGAGGTTGCGCATGGGGGGATCCTTCAGCCGCGGCCGAGCAGCAGATCGAGGGTGCGGATGAGGCCCAGCGGGGCCATGGCCGTGAAGCACAAGGACCAGGCGGTGACCAACAGGGTGGGGAGCGGGGCCCGCCGCCCCTCGCCGCGGACCTGCCGCAAGGCGAGGCGCTTCATCGCCCGCAGCAGCGTAAACGGGGCGAAGATCCCGGTGATGAACGGGAGCGCCCCTCCGAACAGCCACACACAGCCGGCGACGAGCTGGGCGTCATTGGGGGCGGCCCCGGCGAGGAGGCGCAGGCCCTCCGCCGCCGCCACCCACACCGGGAGCACGCCGAGCA
>CANHON010000259.1 GCA_947462115.1 Deltaproteobacteria bacterium
AGCTGCACCTGGAGCAGGCCGGGGGCGTGCACCTGCACGGTGAGCTCCCGCGCCAGGGCCCGCAGGTTGGCCAAGGCGAGGGCGTCGAGGCGGGCGTCGGTCAGGGCGAGCTGGTCGGCGTCGCTGCGGCGGAGCAGCCGACGGGTGGTTGGAAGATCAAAGGCATAGCTTACCCACAGGCTGGCGCTGAGCGGCCGACCGAGGGGCGCCACCAGGCCGGCCATGCGCTGGCTGGCCAGGGCCTCGCCGCGGATCACCGGCAGCACGTCCTCGGCCGTGGGCTGGATGAGGCCCTCGAGGTGGCTCAGCACCCGCTCGGTCACCGCCAGGATCAGGCGCGGCTCCTCCTCGGGCGCGCGGCAGCGCTGGCGCCAGGCGCCCTCCAGCGACAGGGCGACGGTGTGCTCCCCGTGGTTGATCTCGAGGTGCAGCGGGTCGAGCACCGCCACCTCGCCCTCGCGCAGGGCGGCCTGGATGGAGGCGGCGCAGCGGGCGGCGAATTCAGCGGGATCGGGGCCGGTCATGGCTGGGTGCCGGGCGGGAGCAGGGCGGGGGCGCCGCCTTGGCAGCTCGCGAGCGGAAGGTATCGCTCGAAGTTGAAGTCGGGGCTGTTGGCGGCGTCGTGGCAGCCGACGCAGCGGGCGGCGGTGATGGCCCGCGCCTCCACCGCCGGGGCGTCGGGGTGGCCGCGCATCGGGCCGTGGCAGGCCTCGCACTGCACCGCCTTGAGGCGGTTGAGGTCGGGGCCGTCCAGGGCCGCGAGGCCGCCGGGCTGGGCGAAGCCGGTGCTGTGGCAGCGGGCGCACTCGGGGTCGGTGTGGGCCGGCGGGCCGGCGCCGCGGTCGGCCCGCACCAGGTCGAGCCAGGCGTTGGCGTGGTCGGTGAGCGCCCAGCGCGCCACCTCGCGGCTGTGGCAGCGGGCGCAGGCGCCCCCGCCGGCGAAGCCAGGCTCGGCGGGGGTCGGCGGGGCCTCCACGGCGATCTGCGCGAGCTCCACGCTCTTTTGGCGGTGCTCGGCGAGCAGGGCGAGGACGGCCCGCTCCTCGTCGCTGGTGGGCGGCCCGAGCTCGAGATCGGCGGCCAGCGGCAGCAGCTCCACCATCGCGAGGTTTCGGCCCCGCCCGGCCTCGGTGAAGGCCGGGGCCGCTGGCTCGGGCGCGCCGCGGGCGGCGGCGACGGCGCGGGCGGTCAACCGGTCGCGCCAGGCGGCCTCGTCGGGCAGCAGAACGGCGGGCTGGCCGGGCGGCGCGCCGAGCTGGAGCCGCACCACCTGGAGGAAGCGGCCGCGATCAGGGGCCTCGACCACCAGCGCGCCGGGGCTCCCGTCGGGGCGGAGCGGGCTGTGGGGCGCGTCGAGGGAGCGCCCCTGGGTGCTGAGCACCAGCGCGATGCCGGGCACCAACGCCAGGGCGTCGGCGACCCCCTCGTCGAGATCACCGAGCGCCACGACGAGGTCGAGGTCGGGCGGCAGGGTCTGGAGCGCGGCCTCGGCGGCCTCGGCGGGCGGTCGGGCGCGCCAGCCTTGGCCCTCTTCGCCTTGCGCGCTGGCCACGCCGATCACGCCGATCCGCAGGCCGTCTCGGCTCAGGACCACCGCCGGCGCCGGCGCCGCCTGCCCGTCCTGCAGGGGCTGCCAGCCCGCGCCGATGCGGGCCGCGCCGTTGGGGATGACGCGCTGCACGCTGTCTGGACCCAAGGTCTCGATGTCGGTGGGGCCGAGGGACCAGGCGTCGAGGCCCACCGCGGCGCTCAGCCGGTCCATCAGCGCGGCGCGGGCGGCCCGCTCCTCGGCGCGGGTGGTGATGTTGCCCTTCACCAGCAGCTCGCCGGCGTCGAGGTGAAACAGGGGCCCCTCCGCCCGCAGCGCCTCGAGCTGCCGCGCCCGCCGCAAAAAGCCGCCATAGGGCAGGGTGGGGCAGCCACAGGGCGCGAACTCTCCGCGCACCTCACCGACCAGGGCCAAGCTCAGCGTCCGCGCGGGTCGCTCGGGGCCGCGGGGCAGGTCCGCCGCGGCGACGCGCTCGGGCAGGGCGGGGAGCGCAGACACGGGGCTGGGCGCCTGGCTGGGGCCGTCCGCCGTCCCGCACGAGAGCAGCGCGCTGCAGACCACTGTGGCCCAGGCGAGGCGGCGGGGCCCGCGCGGCCGGCTAGGCTTCGGCAAGGGCGGGCCCCGGCGGCGTCGCTGCGCCGATCCCCTGGGTGAACGCCAAGACCAGCGCATCTCCGCGCCAGAGCCGCCCCGCGCCGCCGTCGGCCGACCACTGGAGGCTGAGCGCGCTCGGCAAGGGCGCCGGCTTGAGGAAGTGGGCGCTCACCCAGCGGCCCTCGGCCGCCGCGAGCGCCGGCCGGTCGGCGAGGCAGCGGGCCAGCGACCACATGCCGTGCACGATCGCCCGCTTGAAGCCGAAGGGTCGGGCGGTGAGGGCGTGCCAGTGGATCGGGTTGAAGTCACCGCTGACCCGCCCATAGCGCCGGCCCATGTCCTCGGGCAGCGCGATGGGGCGGCGCTCGGCCTCGGGCCAGGGCTGCAGGGGCGGGCGCGCCGTGGCCTCGCCGTGCCCCACGGCCTTGGGGCTCCAGGCGGTGGTGGTGCCGGCCCACACGCAGTCCTCGCCGTCGTAGAGGGCGGTCTCGAAGTCAAACTCCACGCCGCGGCGGGCGGGGCGGTGGGCGCCGCTTCGGCAGACCAGCTCCAGCGATTGGCCGGCGCGCAAGGGGACTTTGGCCCACAAGGTCTGGCGCAGGTGCACGAGGCCCATCGCCGGCAGGGGGAAGTCTGGGTGGGCGAGCAGGGCCTTGTGCAGGCCGCCCGCGAGCACGAAGGGCAGGGCCAGCGGCAAGGGGCCCTCGGGGGGCTCGCCGCAGAGCGCGCGGTAGGCCGGGTCGTCCCGCAGCACCACCGGACAGCGCGCCTCGATCTGCGGCAGCTGCCCGCCGGCGCTGAGCCCGGGCTTGCGCGCCAAAACCAGCTTGAGCAAGCCAATGTCGGGGATGGCGCTGTAGCGCAGCTGGACGGTCAAGGGGCCTCCGGGGCGGCGCCTCGCGGGCCTGGGGCAGAGGCGACGGTCGGCCGGCGCCCCTATCCCGGCGGGCCGGGCGGCAAAGCTCCCGTCAAGCTGCGGCCCGGGGCTCGCCTAACGCCGCGGTCGGGGCAGAATGTCCGGGCGCCGCGCTGCGCCCCCGCTTCCCCTGGCCGGCGCCCCGCCGCTCGCCCGCCCCAACGCGACGATTGAGGTCCACCATGTCCGCCTTGCTGATGCTGCTGAGCTTGTCCGCCGCCGCCTTCGCCCCCGACGCGCGGGTGCACACTGGCAGTGAGCCGGCCTTGATCCGCCGCTTTGACCCGGTGCAGCAGGAGGCTCTCCGCCGCTCCGACGCTTGGCGCAGCTTCCGCGCCGGCGTGGGCGAGGGATGGGTGGCCCGCTTCTCCGAGGCCACCGGCCTTCCGATCCGCGCCTTTGGTCCGCCGATCCCGCTGGCCGCCACCGGGACCGCCGCCGAGCTGGACCGGAGCCTGCGGGCGGTGCTCAGCCAGGGCGCCGCGGGGCTCGTCGGGGTGCCCTGGTCTTCGCTGCGCCTCGGCCACGCCCAGTGGGTCGAGGCGAAGCAGGCCTGGATCGTGCGCTATGACCAGGTGCTCGCCACTCCAGCCGACCCGGCGGGCGGCGGCCTGCGCCCCTCGGCGGGCGACTTCGGGCCGGCGCTATCCTACGGGCAGGCCACGGTCTACGGCGGTGCGCTGCACGTCTGGGTGCAGGGCGGGGCCATCACCTCGCTGTCCGCCCAGACCTTCCCCGAGGCCGAGGGCATGGCGCTCACGCCCCGCCTGAGCCGGGAGGCCGCGCGCCAGATCGCCCAGCGCCGCGGCCCCGACACCCGCGCCTCGGCGGCCGTGGGCGAGGTGCTGGTGGCCTTGCCCGTCGAGACGGCGCTCGGGGTGGAGCTGCGCTTGTGTTGGATGGTGCGCACCACCGTCGGCGGCGCCCTGCCGGCCCGCTATGTCAGCTTTGTGGACGCCGAGACGGGCCGCTTGTGGAACGTGCACAACGAGGTGCGCTACCTGACCGGCCAGCTGCTCGGCCGCCACCCCACCCGCATGACCACCGACCCCACCGAAGACTCGGCCCTCTCCTTCCTCCGCGTCACGGGCAGCGGTGGGGGCAGCGCCGACACCGACGTGGACGGCAATTTCAGCGTCTCGGGGGGTACGGCCTCCGCCCGGCTCCGCGACGGCGTCTTCTTCGAGGTGGACAACCGCGGCGGCTCCGACGCCTCCTTCAGCTGGTCCGACACCACGGCGGTGTGGACCACCAGCAACGCCTCGCAGGCCGAGCTCAGCTCCTACGCCTTCTTGAGCCACGTCCGGGAGCTCTGGGACCCCTACGTGGGCGACACGGGCTACACCACCGAGCGCATGACCTCCAGCGTCAACATCGACGACGTCTGCAACGCCTACTATGACGGCAGCCTCAACTTCTTCCGCTCCGGCAGCGGCTGCAACAACACCGGCGAGCTGCTCGACGTGAACTTCCATGAGTGGGGTCATGGCATGCACGCCTATGCCGCCAACACCTTCTCGGTGGACGGCAGCGTGGGCGAGGGCGCCGCCGACACGGTCGCCTTCTTGTTCACCGACGACGCGGTGATGGCCCGCGGGTTCATGACCGACGGCAGCGGCATCCGAGAGGTCAGCGCCAACCGCGTCTATCCCGATGATCTCATTGGGGAGGTTCACGAGGACGGCCTGATCTTCGGCGGCGGCGGCTGGGACCTCTGGGGCCTGCTGCGCGAGGAGCTCGGCGAAGAAGCGGCGCTGGCCCGCATGCAGCTCCTGCTGGTCGATGCCCTCCGCACCAACCCCACCCTCGGCGACAGCTACGACGCCTACTTGTTCGCCGACGATGACAACGGCGACCTGTCGGACGGCACGCCCAACCAGTGCGCCATCATCGAGGCCTGGGCCCTGCACGGCCTCGGGCCGGGCGGCGGCACCGGCGGCTTGGTGGCCCTCGAACACGAGGCCATCGGCGATCAGCCCGAGGGTCTGTCGAGCTACCCGCTGACCGCCGAGGTGCTCAACCTCGCGCCGGGCTGCGTCGAGGCGGACCTGTCGGCGGCCCAGCTGTTCTACAGCGTGGACGGCGGCGATTGGATCAGCGCGCCCCTCAGCCTGAGCGGCGGGATCGTCGAGGGGGCCATCCCCGGCCAGCCCGCCGGGAGCCTCGTGAGCTACTACATCGAGGGCACGGCCGGCAGCAGCACCGCGAGCAGCCCGGCAGGCGGCGTGATCACGCCCTTCAGCTTTGTGGTCGGCGAGCTCACCCCCCTGTGGTGCTCGGACTTTGAGGACGACGACGCCGGCTTCACCAGCGCGCTGTTGGCGGGCGAGGACATCGAGGGCGCCAACGACTGGCAGTGGGACGCGCCCCGCGGGGAAGGCGGCGACCCCGCCCGGGCCGCCAGCGGGCGCCGGGTGTGGGGCACCGATCTGGCGCCCGACCGCAACTGGAACGGCCAGTACCAGGACGACCGCCACACCCGCCTGAGCAGCCCGCCCATCGACATCAGCGGCTACGAGCGCGTTGTGCTCCAGTACAACCGTTGGCTGCAGGTGGAGGACGGGGTCTTCGACCAGGCCAACATCTTGGCCAACGACACCTTGGTGTGGACCAACTACGCCACCCGGGCCTCGGACGGCGGCAAGCACCACCTCGACGCGGTCTGGACCGCCCACAACGTGCTGCTGCCCACCGACGAGGCCGAGATCAGCCTGGCCTGGGAGATCGTCAGCGACGGCGGCCTGACCTTCGGCGGCTGGACCATCGACGACGTGTGCGTCTACGGCATCGCCGCGGTGCCCGGCGGCGCGGACGATGGTGGGGACGACGGCGTGGACGACGGCTCCGACGACGGCGCGGTGGACTCCGGCCAGCCCGGCGGCCCCACGGTGGACGACACCGGCGCGGCCTTCGGCGCCGATGGCCTGCCCGACGATCAGAAGGTGTCCGCCTGCGCCTGCGCCACCGGCCGGCAGGGCCCTCTCGGCGCCGCCTTGCCGGTGGTGCTCGTCGCGGGCTTGGCGATGCTGCGCCGCCGCCGCTGAGCGACCGGGGTCGGGCCCGCGCTCGACCCCACGCCGCCCTGCGCCGCGCCGCGCGGTGCATGATGGGGGAGCCGGCGGCGGCCCCCCGCCGGTCGAGGATCGCCGTGCTCTCCGCGCCCCTTCGCTCCCCACCCGCCGGAACCGACCGCCTGCGCGCTGTTTTGGCCCTCCGGCTGGCGGCGCTGATCCTGCTGGTCGGGGTCGGGCTGGTCCTCCCGGCGCGGGTCGGGGCCGCGCCGCCCGCCCCGGACTACGGCGAAGAGCTGGGCGCGCGCCTCGCGGCCGAGGTGGAGCGGCGCTCCGAACAAGACCCAGCCGCCGCCGCTGCTTGGGGCGAGCGGGCCCTCCGTCGGGTCGGTGCGCTCGGGGCGCTCCGCTACGCGACGGCTTTGGCCCACAACCGCGCCGGCGATCGGGACGAGGCGCTGCGCCTCTATGACGCGGTCATCGCCGAGGACCCCGAGCACCGCGGCGCGCTCTACGACCGGGCCGAGCTGCGGCTGCTGATGGGCGATGCCGCGGGCGCGGAGGCCGACCTCGCGCGGCTGCTCCGCCTGCCGCCGGTGCACTGGACCACCCACTTTCGGCTGGCCCAGCTCGCGGCCGGCCGCGGCGACGCCCTGGCCTTCGAGGCCGCG
>CANHON010000260.1 GCA_947462115.1 Deltaproteobacteria bacterium
GCACCACATAGCCAGCGGATGAGTAAATAGCCTCAGGCAGGCCATCCCCGCTGAGGTCAGCCACGGCGGGGGCCAACAAGAACTGCATGTCCTCGACCTGGCGGGGCCAGCCGGGCAGCGGGTCGCCGGTCAGCCCGGACCAAGCGCCCACCGGCTGCTGAAAGTCCACCCACTCGCCGACCGCCAAGGCCACCAGCGAGATGGTGGAGGCGCCGCCGAGCAGGTAGTCGGGGAGGCCGTCCTGGTCCATGTCGCCAAAGGAGGGGTTGGTGGCGAACTGGATGAAGGCCGGCATCAGGCTGAGGTCGGCGTCGGAGCCCGGGCCGTAGTCCTCGCCGAAGGTGCTCACCGGCAGCACCTCGGCGCCGGTGTGGTCGTAGAGGCCGTCGGTGCCGAACATGATCGGGCTGCTGATCTCCAGATCGCCGTCGCCATCGACGTCCGCAAACGCCATCGCCGCCGGGTGGCCCTCGCCGAGCATCGGCAGCAGCACCGCCTCGTTGACGAAGCCGAACTGCAAGAGGGGCCAGCCGGGCTCCATCTCCGCCGTGTCGGCGTCCACGAGGTAGCTCACGCAGTTGCGGCCGCCGTTGGGCGCCTCGTTGGTGCCGAAGCCGAGCTCGATGTCGCCGTCGCCGTCCACGTCCCCGACCGCCACGCTGGCGATGGCCCGACGGCCTTCGACCCCGCACAGGCCGGGGTAGCAGATGTCGAGCGGAAAGGCGCCCCAGTCGGCGCCCTCGCCGTTCACGACGTAGAGGCGCGAGTCCATGCCCGCCGCGATGATCTCCATGGCGCCGTCGCCGTCGAGGTCAAACAGCGTCGGCGCGCCCATGAAGCCGTCGTCGTAGGTGTGTAGGGTGTCAAACTCTTCGGGCTCGCGCCCAATGCTCTGGTAGGGGAAGCCCGGCAGCAGCGCGCCCGCGGCGTCCCAGGCGTAGATCCCGCCCTGGATGGTCGCCACCACCACGTCCGAGGCGCCGTCGCCGTCCACATCGCCCACGGCCACCGTGCCCATGATGCCGTCGTGCACGCTGTTCACCTCGCCAGACACGAAGGCGGCCGAGCCCGTGTGCAGGCCCGCCTGCTCCCCGGTGCGCACCGGCCAGCCCGGCAGCGCGGCGCCCGACCCGTTGAGCACGTGCACCCGGCCGTCGGTGGCGGCGATGATGATCTCGTAGATGTTGTCGCCGTCGAGATCAGCGAGCTGCGGGCTGCTCTCGCCGCTCGCGCCCAAGTTGTAGGGGAAGCCCGGCAGCCGGTCGGGGTCGGCGTCCACGAAGAAGGAGCGGCGCAGCTCGCCGACCCGCCCCTCGGCGTCGGTCACGCGCACCCGCACGGTGACCTCCGAGGCGTTCACCCGGTCGAGGCGCTCCATGATGCCCTCGTCCTGGGTCGGCGGGCGGGTGGGGCTCCAGGGCACGGCGCTCAGGTCGAGGCTGGCGAGCAGAATCGACTCCTCGCCGCTGCCCCGGCCGCTGCCGATCGTGGAGAAGCTACGCGGATCATCACCATAGCCCACCTCCACCTCGTAGGTGAAGCTGGCGCTGCGGGCGGCGTGCACGGTGCCACGGAGCTCCAGCACCGGGGTGTCCCGCGGGTCGAGCAGGTCGAACCACAGCGGGCCGTCGAGCGAGATCCACGGCGGGATGGCCCCTTCGGCCACCGCGCTCACCGCCCGGTAGGCGTTCACCCGGCCGTAGCCGAAGAAGCCGTCCCAGCCTTCAGCGCTCGGGTAGGCCCGGCTGATCGCCCGGTCGGCCTCGGGCAGGTTGATGTCGTCCGCCGTCTGATTGATGAGCTGGCGCACCTCTCCGGCGCTCAGCGGCGCGCCGGTGGCCTCGAGGGCCGCCGACTGGATGAGCCCGACCATGCCGGTGATGTTGGCCACCGCGCCCGTCGCGCAGGCGCCCGAGGGCGCGACCACGTCGAGACGCGAGCCGTAGTTGTTGCAGTTCCAGGTGTTGGTCCAACTGTAGGGGTCCCGCTCGCTGCCCCCCGAGTGCCGGATCGAGTGCACGTACAAGATCTCGGGGTAGACCGCCGGGAAGTTGTGGTGGTAGGCGTTCTCGTCGCCGGCCGCGCCCACCAAGGTCAGGCCGTGGCGGTCGGCGTAGCGCACCGCTTCGAGCACCTCGCCCGGGCTCGACAGCGCGCCGATGGCCAAGGACATGCCCTTGGCGCCGCTGTCGGTGGCGAAGACGATGGCCTCGGCCACCCGCGGCCCGTCGGTGATGAAGGTGTCGCCGACCCGCACCGGCAGCACCATGCAGTTGGGGCAGACGCCGATCTTGCCGCCGTCGCCGCCCTCGGAGCCGAAGTCTTCGGCCACGCCGTCGCCGTGGGTGCCGTAGCCGTCGTTGAAGGTGTGGTAGGCGTCATTGTCGCGACCGAAGAAGTCCCAGCCGGAGATATCATCGGGGTAGCCGTTGCCGTCGTCGTCCACGCCGTCCGAGAACACCGCGATGAGGTCCGAGGGCTCCAGCAGCCCGTCGGCGCGGTCCATGCCGGCGGCGAGGTCCACCCGCGGGTCGGCGGCGTAGTCATCGACGTTGAAAACACCGTCCCCGTTGGCGTCGTGGGCCGCGGCCTCGCTGCCGTCGGCGAGCTGCGGCAGGGGGAGCTCGCCGGCGTTGAGGTAGAACTTGCGGCGCAGGTTCCCGTTCGCCCAATCCAAGCCGCTGTCGCCCATGGCCAGGATCACCCGCGTGTCGCCGGTGGTGACGCGGAAGGCCTTGTCCACCCACATGCCGCTGCCCAGGGCCTGCTCGGCCTCCCGGGTGGTGGCGCGGGCCGACAGCGGCACGTAGGAGATGAGCTCCCAGCTCTCGCCCAGATCGTTGGGGCAGAGGTCGGGGCGATCCGGCTCACCGCAGGCGGGGAAGGTCGGCAGCGGCAGCTCTGCGCGGGCGCCACCGGGGGCGAGCACGAGCAGGGGGAGCAGCGCGAGCAGGCCAAAGGGCGCGCGGGCGAGCAGATCGGTGCGGTTCATGGGGCGCTCCAAGGCGGGCCCAGCGGCTCGACCTGCGCGGCGCAGGCCCCCCGCTGGCGGACAGCCCAGACCATAGCGGAGGGGCCCGGAAGCCGCACGCCCAGCGCCGGGCAGCGGCGTGCGCGGGCAGCTTGGGCGTTAGGGGGCGGCGCGCGACCGGCTCCGGCCCAGCGCGCCCGCCGCCGACGGCCGCGCCCGACCTCCGCCCCGCCTTCCGCCCCCCAAGGAGCCGCCATGAAGTTCGAGAACCGCCAGCCCTTCCCCCACCCGCGGCAGGCGGTGTGGGCGCAGCTGTTCAGCGCCGACTACGAGGCGGCCCTCAACGCCAACAGCGACATGGACAAGACCGTGCTCGAAGAGGGCACCCGCGACGGGCGGCGCTTCAAGCGCACCCGCCTCACCTCGCGCAAGCCGGTGCCCGCCGCGATGGCCGCCTTCACCGGGCCCACGCTCAGCTACGACCTCATCGAGATCTACGCCGCGAACGACACCAGCCTCGACTGGAAGGTCATCCCCAGCTCCGCCGCCGACAAGGTCAAGGCCGAGGGCAGCTACGCGGTCATCGACGCCCCCGGGGGCTGTGAAAGGTTGGTCAAGGGCGAGATCAAGGTCTCCATCCCGCTCATCGGGGGCAAGATTGAGAAGGGCATCGGCGAGCAGCTGGAGAGCTCCTACGCGCGCTCCTCCGCCTTCGCGCTCAACTGGATGCGCCAGCACCTCGGCTGAGCCTCCGCCCTGCCCCTCCCCTCGACTGGGTCCAAGAGGAACGCATGAAAATAGCATCCACCACGCTGCTCACGTCGATCCTCTTGTGGGGCAGCGCGGCCCAGGCCGGCTATGGGGACGTGGGCGAGGACGGGCTGCCCTCGGCCGGCGAGCGCGAGCTGCACCTCTGGACCAACGCCGCCCGCGTCGATCCCGAGGCCTTCGCCGAGGACTACAAGGCCGGCGGCTGCTCCTTCGACGACGACTTCTCGGCCGACGAGCAGACCCCGAAGCTGCCGGTCTACTGGGACCACGGCCTCAACGACGCCGCGCGCTTCCACAGCGAAGACATGGAGTCCACCGGCAACTTCGCGCATGAGTCCAGCGACGGCACCTCCTTCGGCGACCGCCTCGCTCGCTTCTACGACTCCGGCTGGATCGGCGAGAACATCGCCTACGGCTATGGAGACAACTACGCGGTGGTGTTCACCGGCTGGATGTGCAGCACCTCGGGCCACCGCGCCAACATCATGAGCGGCGACTGGAACGAGCTCGGCACCGGCGTCGTGGGCACCTACTACACCCAGGACTTCGGCAACGGCAGCGCCGACAGCGAGGGCGCGGTGGCCATGGGCGCCCACTCGCCCCTCTCCGCCACCGAGGGCGCCACCTTCCGCGCCGACTGGCAGGACGCCGCGGCCCCCGCCCGCCTCGAGGTCGTGCTCGACGGGGCGCCCACGGCCCTGACCTTGGAGTATGGCACCGACGAGGCCGGGATCTTCGTGGGTGAGGTCACGCCGGAGGCCGGCGACTGCCACGCCTACTGGTTCCGCTGGGAGACCGCCTCGGGCGAGACCGGCGCCTTCCCCGAGACCGGCAGCTACGTCTACGGCGCCGACTGCCCCGAAGACAACGGCTGGCGGGCCGAGCAGGCCCTCATCGGCGGCGCGGACGGCGGGGACGGCGGCGGCGGCGAGGGCGACCCGGACTTCACCGGCCTCGGCGCGCTGGACGACGGCGAGACCCCCAAGCTGGTCGGCTGCGCCGCGGCCGCGGGTCCGCCCCGCTGGATCGCCCTGCTGGTGATCCCTTTGCTCGTCGGCCGCCGGCGCGCCCGCCGCTGAGCCCCGCGCCCCAAGCGGCCACCTCCGCCCAAAGCCGCTACATTCGCGCCGCGCGTCCCCCGCGCCGCCGCGCCCCGCTGCGCGGCCCCCGCCCGCTGCAAGCCAGCCGACCCGCCCAGCCTCCCTCCCCTCCTCCCGCCCCTCCTCCTCCTGCCCCGCCGAGTCCCCATGCCCCGCACCTGCTCCATGGCGCCCCTGCTGGTGGGCGTCCTCGCCCTCGCGCTCCCCACCGCCGCCGCCGCCAAAGACCTCCGCAACCGGGTCGGCGTCGGCTTCAACACCTTCTTCGACGGCGGCCAGAACCTCGCGGTGCGCTACGTCGTCCCCTCGGGCAGCGACGCGATGAACATCGTGGTGGAGGGCAACGCCGGCTTCTCCACCCTGTCCCTCGATGAGCGCTTCGCCGCGGGCGGCCGCCTGCTCACCAGCGTGGTCGCCGAGGACAACATGAACTTCTACCTCGGCGGCGGCCTCGGCTACGTCAAGGGCCCGGTGGACGACCACCTGCGCCTCCAGCCCCTCGCCAGCGTGGACTTCTTCTTCTTCGGCCTCGAGAACCTGGGCTTCACCTCCTCCTTTGGCCTGAACATCGACGTGGGCGGCGGGAGCAACGGGCTCAGCACCGCCAGCCAGGCCTCCGCTGGCCTCACCTACTGGTTCTGAGGATGAGCTCTGGCGCGCTATTTTCGCGATGGCTGCGCCTCAGCCTCTGCCTGGTCCCGCTCGCCTGGCCCCTCGCCCTGCCGCCCGTGCTGCTGCTCGGGGCCGCCCCGGCGGAGGCCGCCAGCTACGACCCAGACCTGACCTGGCGCACGCTGCAGACCGAGCACTTCGACGTGCACTTCCACGGCGGCCTGGAGCGCCTCGCGGAAGAGTCGGCCGCGGTCGGCGAGGCCGCCTGGGTGGAGCTCACGGCCGAGCTGCGCTGGGCCCCCAAGCAGCGCGTTCAGCTTGTCTTGGTGGACAACACCGACTCGGCCAACGGCTACGCCATGACGGTGCCGCAGAACACCATCGTCATCTACGTCACCGCCCCCACCGAAGACACGACGCTGAGCCGCTACGAGGACTGGAACGACGCCATCCTCACCCACGAGCTCACCCACATCCTCCACATTGACCTCGTGCGCGGCCTCCCCAAGGCCCTGCGCTTTGTGTTTGGTCGGGTCGTCAGCGTCAACCGCATCACCCCGGGCTGGATCACCGAAGGCTACGCCACCTTCATGGAGACCCGCTACACCGCGGTCGGCCGCGGCCGCTCCAGCTACCCGGACATGATCAAGCGCGTGAGCGTGCTGGAGGACGCCTTTCCGCCCCTCGGCAACCTCGAGGGCTTCCAGGTCGCGCCCCCCAGCGGCAACCTCCGCTACCTGTTCGGCCAAGACTTCCAAAGCTACATCGCCGCCACCCGCGGCCCGCACGTCTGGACGGACTTCCACGAGCGCTACGGCGCGGGTATCCCCTACCTGCTGCCGGCCAAGGCCACCTTCGACGCCCGTTTTCGCGAGCTGCACAGCGAGTGGCAGGCCGGCATGACCGCCCGCTACACCGCCCAAGCCCGGCAGATCGAGTCCTTCGGATTGACGTCGCACACGCTGCTCAGCGACGGCCAAGACCAGTGCGCCGCCCCGACCTTCAGCCCCGACGGCGCCCGGCTCGTGTGGTCCTGCTACGACCCCGAGCGCGGCCCGGCCATCTACCTCTCGGATGGCGAGGGCCAAAACACCCGACGGCTGCTCGATCAGCGCTTCGCCATCGACTTTGCGTGGCGGCCGGACGGCGAGGCCTTCGCCTTCTCGGCCAGCCACCTCGTCGATCGATTCAACGCCTACTCCGACGTCTACTTTTACGCGCTGGACGGCGCCCTCAGCGCGCTGACCAACGGCGAGCGGGCC